>JAJUIU010000120.1 GCA_029267445.1 Rhodospirillaceae bacterium | reverse complement strand
GGCAGGGTGTGGGCGATGTCGGCCAGCACCACCCGGTCGAAGCCGGCGGACAGGTCGGCCAGCGGGATGTCGAGCGCCGGCCCGGCGCCGAGGACCAGGGCCGTGCGGCGGCTGCCGCAGTCGGCGATGGCGGCGCGCACGGCGTCGCGGCTGTGCTCCAGATGCGTGGTCCAGGCGGCGGCGCAGCGGCGGGCGCGGGCGACGCCGGCGCCGGCCGCGTGGGCGTATCCCAGCCGCCGCCACGGCCGGGGGCAGAGGGTGAAGACGCTTTCGATCGCTTCTATCAGCATGGCGCTTCGATCAGCATGGCGGCGAAGCTAGGCGGGCGGGTCGCGGCGCACAAGCGAAAGGCCCCGCCTGGGGGGCGGGGCCTTCCGGTGGTGAGGGTCTATGGGACCGGTGGTAACCGAGTCAGCCGGCGGTGCGGGTGCGCTGGCGCAGCGCGTCCAGCAGAGCCTCGAACCGGCCACCGTTCTGCTCGATCACGCTGGCGAACTCCGAACGCTGGGTGACGCTCATGCTGACATTCTCGACCACCACGTCGATGATCTTGAAGCCGCCCTCGCGGTTGCGCACGCGCCAGGCGACGTTGACCGGCGGGCCGGTCGGGCGCAGGACCTGGCTGGTGACCACGGCGTCGCGCTCCCCCTCCGGGCGGGCGCCGGTGACCTTGAAGGTCTCCCCCGCGTACTGGTTGAAGCGCTGGGCGTAGACGTCGACGATCATGCGCTCGAACAGCTTCATGTACTCCTCGCGCTGTTCGGGCGAGGCGCTGTTCCAGTAGCGGCCGAGGACGAAGCGGCCGATCGTGTTGACGTCGAAGTTCCTGTTGAGGAGGTCGCGGAACACCTCGACCGCCTGCTGGTCGCTGACGTTCGGGTCCGCCAGCACGGCGATGGCGCGGTCGCCCAGGCTCTGCACGAAGTCGGCGGCCCCCTTGGCTGCGGGCTGGGCGACGGCCGTGACCGGAGCCACGGCGGTCGCGCCGACGGCGGCGAAGGCGAGGCCGGCCAGGAGGCCGAGCTTCAGGACGCTGCGACGGGTGTTCATGGGGGGCATCGGGTTTGTCTTTCGCATCTGCACATCATGGTCTGGGGATACGGCGAAGGCTGTGACGCGGATCACCCCGGCGGGGCGGGACGTCAGGGGTCGTCGTCGTAATCGGGAAAGGCGGGGAACTGGTCCGGATCGGGGGCGCCATCGCGAATCCAGCCGTCCCGGCGCTGGTAGTAGAGGGACCGCATCGCGGCATAATAATCGAAACTGTTCGTGCGCAAATCTTCGATCACCTCGATATACCCCGCACGGGTATCCACGACGGTCAGGCCGTAGCGGGTCCAGTTGAACCATTGCGCCTCATTGTTGGCGGCATAAAGGCGGACGGGATCGGCCCAGGTCTCGGCGAACAGGGCCGGACCGTCCCTGAGGGTGGAGGAGCCGATCACGGGCAGGACGAGGTAGGGCCCCTCCGGAACACCCCAGATCGCCAGCGTCTGGTCGAAACTCTCATACTCGTAGGTCAGCCCCTCCCGCGCGGCCACGTCCATCAGGCCGCCCACGCCGAGCGTGGTGTTCAGCGCGAACCGCTTGGCGACCACGCCCGCCCCCTCCCAATCGGCCTGGAGGAGCTGGTTGGTGAGGTCGAGAGGCGCGCGCAGGTTCTGCAGGACGTTGAGCACGCCCGTGCGCACCGGCTGGGGCAGGACCGCGCGGTAGACCTCCGCCGCCGGGCGGATCAGCACCCGGTCCAGCAGCTCGTTGAACCAGAAGATGCCCCGGTTCACCGGCTCCAGCGGGTCGTTCCGGCCGGGCTGCGCGGAAGCGGCGACATCCGTGCCGCCGGGACCGATGTTCGGCCCGTCCGCCACCGTCGAGGCGCAACCCGGCAACAGGGCCAGCGCCACGATCAGTGGCGCCAGCCGGCGCGTGGGACGCGGCTGCCTTGTCCTTGCGGCCATCCTTGTGGCTCCCGTCATGGCGCGCCGATACCACCGGCCGGCGCGCGGCCGTTGGACCGGAAACCAGAAGAACGCCGACCTGTTCCCGATCGTCCTTGCGAATGGGCATAAAGATATCTTTATATATTTATCTCGACGGACCCGGAGGGCTGGGCTAGCATCCAGCACGGTGGATCAAGGGGCATGGCCGCATGGACGACCTGCTGAACGCGCTGAAGGCCGCGGCGGAGCCGACGAGGCTCCGCCTGCTGGTGCTGTGCGCCCATGCCGAGCTGAGCGTGACGGAGCTGACCCACATCCTGGGGCAGAGCCAGCCGCGCGTCTCCCGCCATCTGAAACTGCTGTGCGACGCCGGCCTGCTGCGCCGGTTCCGGGAGGGCATCTGGGCCTTCTACCGGCTTGCGGAGCGGACGCCGACGGCGGAACTGGCGCGCACGCTGGTCGAATCGGTGCCGACGGACGACCCCGTCACCAGCCTGGACCTGGAGCGGCTGGAGGTGATCCGCCGCGGCCGGCAGGAGGCGGCGGCCCGGTACTTCCGGGAGAACGCCAACCGCTGGCACGAGATCCGCTCGCTCTACGTGCCGGAGGCGGAGGTGGAGGCGCGGCTGCTGCGGCTGGTGCCGGAAACCGGAGTGGAGGACCTGCTCGACATCGGCACCGGCACGGGCCGGATGCTGGAGCTGTTCGGGCCGCGCGTGCTGCGCGCCGTCGGCATCGACACCTCCCGCGAGATGCTGGCCGTGGCGCGGGTGAACCTGGAGAAGGCGGGCCTGCGCAACTGCCAGGTCCGGCTGGCCGACATGTACCAGGTGCCCCTGCCGACGGCGAGCCAGGACGTGGTGCTGATCCACCAGGTGCTGCACTACGCCGACGATCCGGCCGAGGCGATCGCGGAAGGGGCGCGGCTGCTGAAGCCGGGCGGCCGCCTGATCGTCGTCGATTTCGCCATGCACGAGCTGGAGTATCTGCGTACCCAGCACGCGCATCAGCGGCTGGGCTTCGAGGACGCGGCCGTGACCGGCTGGATGACGGCGGCGGGCCTGACCCCCGGCGGGATCGAGCATCTGCCGGGCAAGCCGCTGACCGTCAGCATCTGGACGGCCGAAAGGCCAGCCCTGCCGGCCGGAGAGGCCGCCGGCCATGAATTCAGCGACAGCGCGAAAACGGGATACCTGCAATGACCCTCGCCGCCCTCGTCGACGCCACCGCCGCCGCCCGTCCGCTGGTTACGGCGCCGGCCGGCCTGACCGTCAGCTTCGAGTTCTTCCCGCCCAAGACGGAGAAGATGCACGAGACGCTGTGGCAGTCGATCCGGCGGCTGGCCCCGCTGAACCCGGCCTTCATGTCGGTGACCTACGGGGCCGGCGGCGGCACGCGCGAGCGCACCCACGCGACCGTGACGGAGATCCAGAAGGAGACGGGCATCCCCGCCGCCGCCCACCTGACCTGCGTGGCGGCGACGCGCGAGGAGATCGACACCATCGCCCGTGCCTACTGGGACGCCGGCATCCGCCACATCGTGGCGCTGCGCGGCGATCCGCCGCCGAAGGCCGACGGCACGGGGGGGCTGGGCGGCCTCGGCTACGAGCCGCATCCCGGCGGCTACGCCTATGCCAGCGACCTCGTGGCGGGGCTGAAGCGGGTGGCGGATTTCGAGATCAGCGTGGCCTGCTTCCCCGAGGTGCACCCGGAAGCACCCAGCGCCCAGGTCGATCTGGACAACCTGAAGCGCAAGGTGGACGCGGGCGCCACCCGCGCCATCAGCCAGTTCTTCTTCGACCCCGACGCCTTCCTGCGCTTCCGCGACAAGGCGGCGGCGGCCGGCATCGCGATCCCGCTGGTCCCCGGCGTCATGCCCATCATGAACTACGCCAAGGCGACCGAGATGGGCCGCAAGTGCAACTGCTCCGTCCCCGACTGGATGGAGGATCTGTTCGACGGGCTGGACGACGTGCCGGAGACCCGGCAGCTCGTGGCGGCCACGGTCGCGGTGGAGCAGTGCCGCGCCTTGGAGCGGGAAGGGGTGAAGCAGTTCCACTTCTACACCCTGAACCGGGCGGAGCTGACGGTCGCCATCTGCCACATGCTGGGCGTGCGGGCGCCGAAAGCGGCGATGGCGGCGGCCTGATCCCCCCGCCTCAGGCCGCGAGTTCCCGCCGCAGCGTCACGAGCGTTTCCCGGAATCCGGTCGTGTCGCCCGTGGCGCGGGCCAGCACCAGCGCGCCCTGGATGCGGGCGACGGCGTCGCGCGCCCGCCGCTCCGCGTCCTCCACCCCCGCCTCCCGCAGGGTGGCAGCCAGGGCGTCCACCCAGGCGGTGAGGATGCCCGACAGCCGGTCCCGGAACAGGGGCGCCACGCTGTCCAACGCGATGGCCCCGACGAGGCAGGGCCGCGTGCCGCCGCCATAGAGGCCGTCCACCGTCGCCAGCATGGCGCGCACCCGGTCGGCCGGGGCGCCGGGACCCGCCAGCGGGGCGAGCAGGGAGGCCCCGAGCTGCTCCGACAGCCGGTCCAGCACGGCGGCGGCCATCTCCTCCTTCCCGCCGGGGAAGTGGTGGTAGAGGCTGGACTTGCCGAGGCCTGTCGCCTTGGACAGGTCGGCCAGCGACGCGCCGTCGTAGCCGCAGGCCTTGAACGTCTCCGTCAGGCGGTCGAGCACGGCGTCGCGGCTGGCGAGGGGGGCGGGCATGGCCTGCGCTTCCAAATGGTCCGAACGATCGGTCCAGAAGAATGGGCCGTCCGGTGGGCAGGAGCAAGGGGTGGGACGAGGGGCTGGACGCTCACGCGGTCGTGATCGGTCGATGCTTGACGGATGCCGTCCTCATGGTTATTGTACCGAACGTTCGGTACAAGAAACCGGTGCCGGACGGTTCAAACCCAAATCTCCGGCCCGCGATGGCGAACATGCCCGCCGGCCGTGATGGAGAGAGTCCCATGTCCCGCATCACCCCGATCGACGTCGCCGCCGCCACCGGCGAAACCCGCGCGCTGCTGGACGGCGTGAAGGCCAAGCTGGGCGTCGTGCCCAATCTGGTCCGCGTCCTGGCGACGGCGCCGGCGGCGCTGGCCGCCTATGTCGGCTTCAGCGGCGCCCTGGCGAAGGGTGCCCTCGACGGCCGCACCAAGGAGCGCATCGCCCTGGCGACGGCGGAGGTGAACGGCTGCGACTACTGCCTGGCCGCGCACAGCTTCATCGGCGCCAAGGTCGGGCTGGACGCCAAAGAGATCGCCGCCGCCCGCACCGGCGCTTCGGCCGACCCCCGCGCCGCCGCCATCGCCCGGTTCGCCCGGACCGTCGCCGAGACGCGCGGGCAGGTGACCGACGCCGATCTGGCCGCCGTGCGCGCGGCCGGCCTGACCGACGGTGAGATCGTCGAGGTGGTGAGCCACGTGGCCCTGAACGTGCTGACCAACTTCGTGAACAACGTTGCCCGGACGGAGGTGGACTTCCCCGCCGCCCGGCCCCTGGCCGCCTGATCCGGCGGCGGGGACGGAACCGGGCCCGGCCGCAGCGCCGGGCCCGGCGCCCACCTGAAAGGAGATCGCGCCATGGCCCACGCCTTCATGGATATCGCGTTCACCCCGGCGGTGAAGGCCTGCCAGATCGCGCATGGCAGCCGCGCCGGCTATGCCCGTATGGAGGAGGGACCGGCCCGCAACGACCGGCTGGGCCCCGACGAGCGGGACTTCATCGCCGCCCGCGACAGCCTTTACATGGCGACGGTGTCGGAGACCGGCTGGCCCTACATCCAGCATCGCGGCGGGCCGGAGGGCTTCATCAAGGTGCTGGACGAGAAGACCCTGGCCTTCGCCGACTTCCGGGGGAACCGGCAATACGTGACGGTCGGCAACCTGAAGGGCGACGACCGCGTCAGCCTGTTCCTGATGGATTATCCGAACCGCACCCGGCTGAAGCTGCTGGGCCGGGCCGAGACCCGCGACCTCGCGGCCGACCCGGACCTCTCCGCCGTCCTTTCCCTGCCGGGCTACCAGGGGCGGCCCGAGCGGGCGATCGTGATCCATGTCGAGGGGTTCGACTGGAACTGCCCGCAGCACATCACGCCGCGCTACACGACGGAGCAGGTCCGGGAGGCGGTGAAGCCGCTGCACGACCGCATCGCCGCACTGGAGGCGGCGCTGGCCGAGGCCGGGGTTCCGGTTCCGGCCTGACCTGAGACGAAAGTGGCATCGCCGGGCGGGGAGCTTGTCCGGGCGCGCGGGTGCCTCCATGGTCGCTCCGGTCCGATCCGGAGGTCCCGCCCGATGCCGATCCTTCGCCGCTCCGTCCCCGTGTTCGCGGCCCTGCTGCTGGCCCAGTTCGCGGTGTCGCCGGCCCAGGCCGGCCAGATGACCGTGCGCGTGACCAACGCCGCCGCGACCGGGGAGGGGCAGCGGGGCGAGCTGCTGGCCCAGGTGTTCGACGACGCGGCCGCCTTCAAGGACGGCAAGGGCCCGGTGGCGCGCCTGCGAGTCCCGCTGACGGAGGCCGTGGCCGAGATCGCGGTGCCGGCCCTGCCGCCGGGGCGCTACGCCGTGCGGGTGTTCCAGGATCTGAACGGCAACGGCCGGTTCGACACCGGCCTGTTCGGCATCCCGCTGGAGCCCTTCGGCTTCAGCAACGACGCGCTGGGCGAGCGCGGGCCGCCCAGCTTCGAGGCGGCGGCGGTGGAGCTGGGGGCCGAGCCACTGGCCGTCAGCATCCGGCTGAACCGGTGAACTGGGACGTCACCGGTGCGCCTGGACGCGGACAAAGAGACGCCATAAAGGATGGGGATGATCGCGCATCGGCCGGGTGATCCCCTCCGGCCGGTGACAGGGCGCCGGACGGGCCGGCGCCGGGATGAACCGCCATGTTGAAGCTATTCGCCGCCGCCCTGGTCGCCCTGTTCCTTGGAACGGCGAGTGCGGCCGCCAGCTCCATCACCCTGTTCAGCGAGCACCAGTTCAACGGCGAGAGCGTCACGCTGCGCCGCGACGTGGACAATTTCGCGCAGTACCCGCCCTGGAACGACCGGGCGGTGTCGCTGGTGGTGAATTCCGGCACCTGGGAGATCTGCAAGCACGCTGGCTACCGGGACTGCGCCATCGTGCGGGGCGGGCAGGTGGCGGACCTCGGCCATCTGGGATTCTACCGGCAGATCTCCTCCATCCGGGCGCTGGACAGCTTCGGCCGGAACGACCGCCGGCACCGGGACCCGTGGGACGACCGCTGGGACGACCGGCGCCACTACGAACCCAGGCATCCGGGCTGGGGCCCCGGCTGGGGCGGCGGCGGATGGGACAGGCCGCGCGAGCGCGACCGCATCATCTGGGACGACGAGCGCCGTCACGGCGGCGGCCATCCGGCGGGCAACCTCAGCCGCTGCCAGAGCCGCGTCTACCAGGGCTTCGTCGAGCGCTACGGCTATCAGGCCCGGGCGCAGTTCTACGGCGCGTCGGACGAGGGCACCGTCTGGTGGGACGGCGAGGCCTGGCGCTTCTCCTGCACCGGCGGCCGGGTGCACATCTGGCAGTGACCGGCCGCCGGGCGAGGGACGCGCTCGGCAGAAGGCGTTTGGCGGCCGGCGCTCAGCGGCGGCGGCGGTCGCGGACGCGCACGGGGATGCGCTCCCGGCGCTCCTCCTCGCTCCGCCGGGCCACCTGCTCGTAGGTGGCGGCGGTCATCAGGCCGATGAGGACGGCGAAGCCCTGGGCCTCCAGCGCGCTGCTGACGCCCATCAGCCCCTCCGCGATCTGCAGGCCGGTGAAGCCCGCCACGATGGCCAGAAGGCCGGCAAGAATGTAACGCATGAACCCTCCTGATCCCAGTTCCGGGCGGTTTCCCGCCGTGGTCGGACCGGTCTCTTCGGTCCGGAGGCGCACCGGCGCCGATCACCGTTTGGGGTTAAGCCAACAGCGGCCGGAGGGCATTGTTTCGCCGCTTCCCGCCGGTCGACGGCGACGCGCGCGCCCGTGAGCGACATCGTGCGCCCCCGGACAGCGTCAAGCCGCCGGGATCAGCATCGGACGGAATTCGCTGATGAAGGGTTAAGGGACGGCTGACCCTCACGCCGCCTTCGCTGCACCGTCCGCCGGGGCGGCGTCGGGGTCGTAGTTCAGGTTGGGGCTGAGCCAGCGTTCCATGACGCCGAGCTCCATCCCCTTGCGGCGGGCGTAGTCGGCCACCTGGTCGCGCTCGATCTTGCCCAGGCCGAAATACTTCGCCTCCGGATGGGCGATGTACCAGCCGCTGACGGCGGCCGTCGGCATCATGGCGAAGCTCTCCGTCAGGGTGATGCCGGCGGTGGCCGGCACGTCCAGCAGGCCGAACAGGGCCGCCTTCTCCGTATGGTCGGGGCAGGCGGGATATCCAGGGGCCGGGCGGATGCCCTGGTAGCGCTCGGCGATCAGGTCCTCGTTCGACAGGTCCTCGGCCGCCGCGTAGCCCCAGAACTCCTTGCGCACACGCTCGTGCAGCCGTTCGGCGAAGGCCTCGGCCAGACGGTCGCCCAGGGCCTTCAGCAGGATGGCGGAATAGTCGTCGTGCGCCGCCTCGAACGCCTTCGCCCGCTCCTCCAGCCCGTGGCCGGCGGTGACGGCGAAGCCGCCGATCCAGTCGGCCACCCCGCTGTCCTTGGGCGCGATGAAGTCCGCGAGGCAGAGATGCGCGCGGTCGCGACCCGCCTCCCGCGCCATCTGCTGACGCAGCATGCGCAGCTTGGTGCGGACCGTGGTGCGGCTCTCGTCGGTGTAGATCTCGATGTCGTCGCCGACGCTGTTGGCCGGGAACAGGCCGAACACGCCACGCGCGGTCAGCCACTTCTCCCCGATGATCTTCTGCAGCATCGCCTGGGCGTCGTTGTAGAGGCCGCGCGCGGTCTGCCCGACCACGGCGTCGTCCAGGATGGCGGGGAAGGTGCCCGCCAGCTCCCACGCGTTGAAGAAGGGCTTCCAGTCGATGCGGGTGGTCAGCTCGGCCAGATCGTAGTCGTCCAGCACGGTGATGCCCGGCTTGGCGGGGCGTGTCGGCTGGTAGGCCGACCAATCCAGCTTCGCCCGGTTCGCGCGCGCCTCCGCGATGGGCAGGCGGGCGCGGCCGACCTGGCCGGCGGCGTGGGCGTCGCGCATGCGGGCATACTCGGCCTTGATGCCGGCGGCATAGGCGGCCTTGCCGTCCGTGCTCAGCAGGTTCTGGGCAACGCCGACGGCGCGGCTGGCGTCCACCACATGGACGACCGGCCCGGCATAGTGCGGGTCGATCTTCACCGCCGTGTGG
>JAJUIU010000024.1 GCA_029267445.1 Rhodospirillaceae bacterium | reverse complement strand
GGAGCCGACATGGCCAAGAAGAACCCGCTGAACCTGAACCCGCTCCAGCTCAAGACCCTGACGCTGATCCAGGCGCTGGCCGAACTGGACGGCTATGGGGAGCCGACCGAGGACGGGGACGTCGCCATCGTGCGGCTTCCGCACGCCCACGGCGATCACTTCCACCTCGGTCCCTGGGTGGTGCTGTCGCGGGATGCCACCGGACTGCACAATCCCGCACCGTGGACGGCCCTCCAGCGCAAGGGCCTCGTGAAGGGCAGCTTCCCGGACGAGGTGGTGCTGACCCATGCGGGCCGTATCTACGATACCGGCCTCAGGGAGGAGATTCTGCACGGCTCCGATCACTGACCGGAATGCCGGACGTGGCGGCGTACCAGGACGCCGTCGCGCGCAGCGCTGCCGCCTGGTCCTCCACCGGGTTCCAGTCGAACGTTCGGCGGAACAGGCCGCCGTCGATCTCCAGGTCGCCTGTCAGCCGGGCGAGTGCCGGCCCGACCACGGGCAGGCGCGATCCGAGCGTGAGAACCATCGGCGGCATGGGGAGCAGCCGCGCCTGCCGGCCGAGGCCGGCCGCGAGCCCCCGGGCGAGGTCGGCGGTCGAGAGCGCAGGCCCGTCCGTCACCATATAGACGCCACCCGCCGATTCCCGATGCTCCACGACGCTGACGATCGCCGACGCGAGATTGCCGACGGAGATCAGGGAGCGTCGGTTCCCGGCGGTGGACACGGGCAACGGCCGTCCACGTTCGATCCACCGGAGCAGGGACAGCATGTTCGCCCGCACGCCCGGACCGTGGACAAGGGGGGGGCGCAGGGATACGAAGTCCATCCCCGAGCGCCTGGCGATCGCCGCCAGACCCTGCTCCGCCGCCCGTTTCGACCGTCCATACGCGTCGGCGGGCATGGCCGGATCGGCTTCCGTCAGCGGACGGCCCGGGCTCGCCTCCCCCATCGCCTTCACGCTGCTGAGGAAGACGAACCGGCGGACCCCGGCCACGGCCGCCGCCTCAGCCAGGCGGAGTGTCGGTGCCACGTTCGCGGCCATGTAGGCGGCTTCACCCTGTGGGCCCGCAAGGTGCACCCGTGCCGCCAGATGCACGATCGTGTCCAATCCCACCAGGGCGGGCGCCCAGTTCGCCACCGTCGCGATGTCACCGATGCAGCGCGGTTCCGTCCCCTGCGGTACGGCTTCGGGCGAGCGGACGGCGACAGACACCCTGTGGCCGCGCTGCCGCAGCGCGCCGACCAGCGCCCGGCCGACGAACCCGCCGGCTCCGGTCACGAGAATATGGAGGCTTTCAGGGGATTGAACGGACAATGGCCACGACTGGTCCGCGAGTGCATCGACGAGGGACGATCCCCAGCTTCGGTCGCCAGTGACCGGAGATCATTCAAATCAAAGGTTTGCCGGGCTTTGCGTGAGTTCGGCTCTATCAGTTGAAGGGCGGACGGTCAAGCGCCCCGGGCCCGATATGCGCGGTTTGCGACGTCAAGGAAACCGGCTGGACACTGTGCCGGTCCATGAATACGCCGATTGGGAACCTCGTTGACGGGTTTCGCGCCCGGTCCGTAGGATGTGACCGACGGCCAACACATGAAATCCCGGAAATGGACCATCAGTCGATCGCGTCAGTATTCAAGTCCCTCGCCGACAGGCATGGCGCCTGGTTCACTCAGCATGTGATTGATGGCGTCGCCTATGGAGGGCAGGAGAACTACCTTCAGGATGATCGTTTCTTCGATTTTCTTGAGCTAGGCCGTCCCTACGGCGATATCCTCGAGATCGGTTGCTACGAGGGTGGACTCACGGCCCGATTGGCCGGCCTGGCAGGTGTCAGGAGTGTCGTCGCCATTGATGGTCGCGACTACAATGTTGAGAAGACATCGGCGGCGGTCGCCGCGCGGCGTCTCTCGAACGTGACCGTGCGTCTTTGCGACATCAATGACGCGGTGGCGGTTCGGAGCCTTGGATCGTTCAACCAGATCTACTGCACGGGCGTGCTGTATCACCTCAAGGATCCTTGGAACTTCCTCGTTTCAGCGAGACATCTGTCCAGGCACATATACATTTCCACCCACTACTCCGTCGCGGCGCGGGTGGTCCACAACGGCTATCGCGGCCATTTCTTCAGGGAATCGGGGTACAAGGACCCCCTGAGCGGGCTGCAGGACGTGTCGTTCTGGCCCATCCTCGGCGATCTGGTCAGGATGCTCGACGACACCGGCTGGACGATCCAGACGCTTCGGAACTACCCCTCCCACCGGGCCCTGGCCCACACGACACCGCTTCCCCTGGTCAACATGCAATGTGTTGCCAAGGGCTAGGGTGGGTGGAGGGGGCTCGCCACCGCGCATGGAAACCGCAAAAGGCGTTCGCGGACGCGGCCGCCTGAGGCCCAGCACGCCTGAATTCTCGTTGGGGATCGCCCGCCAAGGGCCGGGAATGGTGCTGCGAGAGAGGATTGAACTCTCGACCTCACCCTTACCAAGGGTGTGCTCTACCACTGAGCTACCGCAGCCCACCATCGCGTGGCGGCGGTTTCTGCCACAGGCGACGGGGTGATGCAAGCGGTAAGCCGCATCCCGCGCCAGGCGATTTCGGGGCGCTTGACGCGCGCGGATCGCAGGGGTCTGAATTCCGGCGGTTTCGCATCCGCAACGGGCACCAATGCCGACGAAGGACAAAGAGCGCGAGGAGAGGCTGGCGAAGGCGCTGCGCGACAACCTGCGCCGCCGCAAGGAACAGGAGCGCGCCCGCATGGCCGACGCGGCCGAACCGGAGCCGGCCCCCGCCGACGAGCGCGGGGGCTGAGGGCGTGGAGCGGATCGACGCCGTCGTCATCGGCGCCGGGGTGGTCGGTCTTGCCGTCGCCCGGGCACTGGCCCTCAAGGGGCGGGAGGTCGTCGTCGTCGAGGCGGCCGACGGCGTCGGCACTGGTACCAGCTCCCGCAACAGCGAGGTGATCCACGCCGGGCTCTACTACCCGGCCGGATCGCTGAAGGCGCGGCTCTGCGTCGCCGGAAAACTGGCGCTGTACCGCTTCTGCGCCGAGCGGGGCGTTCCCCACCTGAACTGCGGCAAGCTGATCGTCGCCACCCATCCGGAGCAACTGGGCAAGCTGGACGCAATCAAGGCCAAGGGGGCGGCGAACGGCGTGGACGACCTGCGCCTTCTGGGGGCGGCCGAGGCGATGGCGATGGAACCGGCGCTGTCGTGCGTCGCCGCGCTCTGGTCACCGTCCAGCGGCATCGTGGACAGCCATGCCCTCATGCTCGCCCTCCAGGGGGAGGCCGAGGACAAAGGCGCCATGTTCGCGTTCGGGAGCCCGATCCTGGGTGGAGCGGCTCTGGAGGAGGGGATATCCCTGTCCGTCGGAGGGGCGGAGCCGATGGAGGTGGCGGCGCGGACGGTGGTGAACGCCGCCGGGCTGCACGCCCAGGAGATCGCCAGGACGATCCGGGGTCTGCCGCAGGACAGCGTTCCGCCCCGCTGGTACGCCAAGGGCAACTATTTCACCCTGTCCGGCCGCTCTCCCTTCAGCCGCCTGATCTATCCCGTGCCGGAGCCCGGCGGGCTGGGCGTGCACGTCACGATCGACATGGGCGGGCAGGCCCGCTTCGGGCCGGACGTCGAATGGGTGGACCGGATCGACTACACGGTCGATCCGCGGCGCGGCGACAGGTTCTATGCGGCCGTGCGGCGCTACTGGCCGGACCTGAAGGACGGCGCCCTGCAGCCGGGCTATGCCGGCATCCGGCCCAAACTGGTGCCGGCGGGGGCGCCGGACGCGGACTTCCTGGTGCAGGGTCCGGCCACGCATGGGGTGCCGGGGCTGATCAACCTCTATGGCATCGAGTCGCCCGGCCTGACCGCGAGCCTCGCGCTAGCGGACATGGTTGCCGAGATGGCCGGCGCTTGAGCGCGGCGGGTCGGCGGGCTAGTAAGGCGTAAGCGACCCTCAGACACCGGGAACCCGCCCCATGGGAATCATGCCCGACGCCTGGATCCGCGAGATGGCCACGACCAAGGGCATGATCGAGCCCTTCGTCGAGGCGCAGAAGCGGGAAGGTGTGATCAGTTACGGCCTGTCCAGCTACGGCTACGACGCGCGGGTCGCCGACGAGTTCAAGATCTTCACCAATGTCGACAACGCGATCGTCGATCCGAAGACCTTCGATTCGACCAGCTTCGTCGATCGCCAGACCGACATCTGCGTCATCCCGCCGAACAGCTTCGCCCTGGCCCGGACGGTGGAGTACTTCCGTATCCCGCGCGACGTGCTTGTGATCTGCCTCGGCAAATCCACCTATGCCCGTTGCGGCCTGATCGTGAACGTCACGCCGCTCGAGCCGGAGTGGGAGGGGCACGTGACGCTGGAGATCAGCAACACCACACCGGTGCCGGCCAAGGTCTACGCCAACGAAGGACTCTGCCAGTTCCTGTTCCTGAAGGGCGAGGGGCTGTGCGAGACCTCCTATGCGGATCGCTCCGGCAAATACATGGGCCAGCGCGGCGTGACTCTGCCGCGACTCTGACGGACCATTTGTGATCTCCCTGTGACGGCGGCGGAACACCCGCCGCCGCATCACCTTCCCTTAATCACGTTGCGGCCATCATCGCGACGCAGCATTCTACGGCTGGGTCTCCACGAAAGATCGACATACCATCCATGGATAAGCTTCGGATTCGGGGCGGCCGTCCCCTGCGCGGCCAGATCGCCATCAGCGGGGCCAAGAACGCCGCGTTGCCGCTGATGGCGGCCTGCCTGCTGACGGAGGAGACCATCACCCTCCGCAACCTGCCGCATCTGGCGGACATCACCACGCTGGCGAACCTGCTGGCCCAGCATGGGGTGGACATCCACCTGAACGGCAAGGGCACCAGCTACGAGGGCCGGGTTGTCGAGCTGTCGGCCAAGCGGATCGTCAGCACCATGGCGCCCTACGACCTGGTGCGGAAGATGCGCGCCAGCGTCCTGGTGCTGGGCCCATTGCTCGCCCGCTTCGGCGAGGCGAAGGTCAGCCTGCCCGGCGGCTGCGCCATCGGCCCGCGCCCGGTGGACCTGCACATCAAGGGCCTGCAGGCCATGGGGGCCAGGATCGACATCGAGGGCGGCTACATCGTCGCCAAGGCGCCGGACGGCGGGCTCAAGGGTGCGGAGATCGTGTTCCCGCAGGTGTCGGTCGGCGCCACGGAGAACCTGATGATGGCGGCGGCGCTGGCCGATGGGGTCACCACCCTGGTCAACGCCGCGCGCGAGCCCGAGATTTCCGACCTCGCCCATTGCCTGATCGCCATGGGGGCGGAGATCGAGGGGCATGGGACCGACCGCATCCGGATCGTCGGCCGCAAGGTGCTGCACGGGGCGGTCCACGACATCATCCCCGACCGCATCGAGACCGGCACCTTCGTCATGGCCGCCGCCATCACGGGTGGCGACCTGGAGCTGATCGGCGCGCGGCTGGACGACATCCGCTCCGTCGCCACGGTCCTGTCCGGTGCGGAGGTCGCGATCACGGAAACCCCGCGTGGGATGAGGGTGAGGCGGCTCAACGGCCACATCGTCGGCGTCGACGTCATGACCGAGCCGTTCCCAGGGTTTCCGACCGATCTCCAGGCCCAGATGATGGCGCTGATGTGCACGGCCCAGGGTGCTGCGATGATCACCGAGACGATCTTCGAGAACCGGTTCATGCACGTGCCGGAACTGTCGCGCATGGGTGCGAACATCACCGTCCACGGGGCTTCGGCGCTCGTTCGCGGTGTGCCCAAGCTGACCGGGGCGCCCGTCATGGCGACGGACCTGCGCGCCTCCGTCAG
Organism: Rhodospirillaceae bacterium; assembly: GCA_029267445.1. Classification (GTDB taxonomy): domain Bacteria; phylum Pseudomonadota; class Alphaproteobacteria; order Azospirillales; family Azospirillaceae; genus JAJUIU01. The sequence goes on along the minus strand of JAJUIU010000024.1, from coordinate 39,424 downwards.
CCTCGTGCTCGCGGGGCTCGCGGCCGAGGGGGAAACGGTGGTCAACCGCATCTATCACCTGGACCGCGGCTACGAGCGGATCGAGGAGAAGCTGTCCGCGTGCGGGGCGGATATGGAACGTCTGAAGGAGACCGACTAGATACAGGGCCGTATCCGATTACGCGGAGTGGTGCCGATGGCCGGCCTGAAATTGCGGGCGAAGGACGGGGAGGACCTGAAGGTCGTATCGGCGATGCTTCAGGATGCGATCGTGCCGATCTGCGACCTGGCCTTCCTGCCAGGGGAAAGGCGCTTCGTGCTGATCGCCAACCGCTTCCGCTGGGAGGCGGAAGGGGACAGGGCGGCTGGGCCCACGCCCGACGTTCCGGACGGCGAACCCCCCTATGAGCGGACGAACTGCGCCGTCCGCTTCGACGGCGTGGACAGGGTGGCCTATCGCGATCTCGATCTCACGGACCGGCGGCAGATGCTGAACCTCCTGGCGTTGGAGGTGGCCGGTGACGGGGTGCTCCTGCATTTCTCCGGCGGAAGCTGCATCCGGCTTGTCAGCCCGTCGCTGGATTGCGTGTTGGAAGACCTCGGCGAGCCCTGGCCGACCGGAACCCGGCCCCGCCATGATACCGAGGCGGCACCCGCCGATGCCGCCGGAGTCTGATGGTTCGGCGGCATAAAGGAACCGTCCATACGGACCGGCATGGCGGCCTCCGCGTCCGCGCGGCTGGACGCCCCGCCCATCGCGTGCCAATTAATGCGGCCCATGCCACGCCCCAGCAGAACCGCCGCATGACCCCGCCCGCCAACGAACCGCTCGTCCTCGCCCTGCCGAAAGGTCGGATCGCGGACGAGCTGCGTCCCGTGCTGGACCATGTCGGCATCGTGCCGGAGCCTGCCTTCGACGATCCGAAAAGCCGGGCGCTCCAGTTCGCGACCAACCGTCCCGACGTCCGCATCATCCGGGTGCGCAGCTTCGACGTGGCGACCTTCGTCGCCTTCGGCGCCGCGCAGCTTGGCGTCGCCGGCAACGATGTGCTCATGGAGTTCGACTATCCGGAGCTTTACGCCCCGCTCGACCTCGGCATCGGCAAGTGCCGCATCGCGGTCGCGGAGCCGGCGGACATGGTGGAAACCGACGATCCGTCGCGCTGGAGCCATGTGAGGGTGGCGACGAAGTATCCCGAGATCACCCGCCGCCACTTCGCCGCCCGCGGCGTGCAGGCCGAGTGCATCAAGCTGAACGGCGCCATGGAACTGGCGCCCGGCCTGGGCCTGTGTCGCCGGATCGTGGACCTCGTCTCCACCGGCTCCACCCTGAAGGCGAACGGTCTCGTCGAGATCGAGCACATCGCCGACATCACCTCGCGGCTCATCGTGAACAGGGCCGCGTTCAAGACCCGCCATGACGAGATCCAGGGATGGATCGACCGCTTCCGGGAGGCGACCCTTGCCGGCCAGACTTGACGCCCGCGACACGGATTTCCCCGCCGCCTTCGAGCGTCTGCTGCATGCCAAGCGGGAGACGGCCGAGGATGTGAACGCCGCCGTGGCCGCCGTCCTGGCCGATGTGCGGGCGCGCGGCGACGCCGCCGTGATCGAGTACACCCAGCGCTGGGACCGGGTGGCGCTGACGCCCGCGACGCTGCGCATCACTTCCGCGGAGGTGGATGCGGCCATGGCCGCGTGCGATCCGCGCACGCTGGAGGCGCTGAAGCTAGTGGCCGAACGGATCGAAGCCTTCCACGCGCGCCAGCGTCCGGACGCGATGGATTACACCGACGAGGCCGGGGTGCGCCTGGGTGCCCGCTGGACGCCGGTGGGGGCGGTCGGGCTGTACGTTCCCGGCGGCACGGCCGCATATCCCAGCTCCGTGCTGATGAACGCCGTGCCCGCGCGGGTCGCGGGCGTTCCGCGCATCGCCATGGTCGTGCCCACGCCCGACGGGAAGCTGAACCCGCTGGTGTTGGCGGCGGCGCGCATCGCCGGCATCACCGAGATCTACCGCATCGGTGGAGCCCAGGCCGTGGCGGCGCTGGCCTATGGAACGGAGACGGTCGCCCCTGTGGACAAGATCACCGGTCCCGGGAACGCCTATGTCGCGGCGGCCAAGCGGCAGGTTTTCGGGACGGTCGGCATCGACATGATCGCCGGCCCATCGGAAATCCTGGTCGTGGCGGACGCCGCCAACGATCCCGCCTGGATCGCGGCCGATCTGCTGTCCCAAGCGGAGCATGACGTCAGCGCGCAGTCCATCCTGATCACCGACGACCGGATATTCGCCGACGCCGTGGCGCGCGCCGTGGACGTGCATCTCCAGCGCCTGCCGCGTACGGAGATCGCCGGGGCGAGCTGGCGCGACCATGGCGCCATCGTCGTCGTGGAAAGGCTGGAGGACGCGGTTCCCCTGGTCGACCGTCTGGCGCCGGAGCATCTGGAACTGGCCGTCGCCGACCCGGACCCGCTCGCCGCCCGCATCCGCAACGCGGGCGCCATCTTCCTTGGCCGCCACACGCCCGAGGCGATCGGCGATTATGTCGCCGGCCCGAACCATGTGCTGCCCACGGCGCGGTCGGCCCGCTTCTCCTCCGGCCTCAATGTGCTTGATTTCATGAAGCGGACGACGCTCGTGGCCTGCGATCCCGCAAGTCTCGCGGCGATCGGGCCGGCCGCGGTGGCCCTGGCCGAGGCGGAGGGGCTGGACGCGCACGCGCTGTCGGTATCGATCCGCTTGGGGGCACGGGCTTCGGCGGCGTAAGAAGAAGAAAGGCGACGGGAGGCGGCGGCATGACGTCTGGGCAGCGCGACCGGATCACCCATGTGGAGCTGGTGGAGCGCAACGTCGTCCGCCGCAGCGCCGAGGTCGAGCATGAGCGCGCCGTCGCCCTGTTCGACCTGTTGGAGGAGAACCGCTTCTCCCTTGTCGGCGACAGTACCGACGGGCCCTACCGCCTTTATCTCTCCATCGAGGACAACCGCCTCATCTTCGATGTCCGGTCCGAGGGCGATGCCGAACTCGCCAAGGTGCAGCTGCCGCTGACCCCGTTCCGGGGCATCGTGAAGGACTATTTCCTGATCTGCGACAGCTACTACAAGGCCATCAAGACGGCCTCCCCATCCCAGATCGAGGCGGTGGACATGGGGCGGCGCGGCCTCCACAACGAAGGGTCGGAGCTGTTGCGGGAGCGGCTCGCGGGCCGCATCGACATGGACCTGCAGACGGCCCGGCGCCTGTTCACACTGATCTGCGTCCTGCATATACGGGGATAGAGGCCGCCATGGCCGACATCCACCCGTCCACCATCACGAGCGTGCTTTTCGCCTGCACGCACAACGCCATCCGGTCGCCGATGGCGGAGGCGCTGCTGAAGCACCTTCACGGCAAGCGCATCTACGTGGATTCCGCCGGTGTGCGGGACGGGGAACTCGATCCCTTCGCCGTGGCGGTACTGGCAGAGATCGGCGTGGATCTCGCCCGCCATCGGGCGAAGACCTTCGAACAGCTTCAGGACACAAGCTTCGATCTGGTCATCTCCCTGTCGCCGGAAGCGCAGCACAAGGCTGTGGAGATGACCCGCACCATGGCGTGCGACGTGGAGTTCTGGCGAACCATGGACCCCTCCGTCGTGGAGGGCAGCCGCGAGACCCGCATGCAGGCCTACCGCGCGGTCCGTGACGAGCTGTTGCGCAAAATCCGCGAACGCTTCCCGGAAAGGACCTGAGGGCTGGCGCGGACGGCTGCCCCGCTGGGAAAACACTTGACCGCTGTTGCGGCGGCAATCACCTATGTGCGCAATTCCACAACCGGTGAAAGGAAGTTATGGCGAAGGAAGACCTGATCGAGTTCTCCGGCACGGTGACGGAACTGCTGCCGAACGCGATGTTCCGCGTCAAGCTCGACAACAATCACGAAGTGCTGGCCCACACCTCCGGAAAGATGCGCAAGAACCGCATCCGCGTCCTCGCGGGCGACCGGGTCAACGTCGAGATGACGCCGTACGACCTGACCAAGGGTCGCATCACCTTCCGCTTCAAGTAAGCGGCCGGGATTGGCGGACTTCCCGATGGCCGCCCCAGGCTCATCCCCGGTCGCGGCGACACGGCTGGTCCTCGCCTCCGGCTCGCCCCGGCGCCGCGATCTGCTGGCGCTGATCGGGATCGCGCCCGACGCGATCGATCCCGCCGACATCGACGAGACACCGCGAAAGTCCGAGCTGCCAGCCCCCCATGCCGTGCGCCTCGCGACGGAAAAGGCGGCGGTCGTCGCGGCGCGGCATCCTGACGCCGTCGTGCTGGCCGCCGACACCGTGGTCGCCTGCGGGCGCCGCATCCTGCCGAAGACGGAGGACGAGGCGGCCGCCCGCCACTGTCTCGAGCTTCTTTCAGGCCGGCGCCACCGGGTCCATACGGGCGTCTGCGTCATCGATGGCAACGGCCGCGTCCGCTCCCGACGCGTGGAAACGGCGGTCGTATTCAAGCGCCTTTCCCCCGCCGAGATCGACGCCTACATCGCCAGCGGCGAATGGCACGGGAAGGCCGGCGGTTATGCCATCCAGGGCCTCGCGGCCCTTTTCGTCCGGCAGATCGTCGGATCGCATCCCAACGTCGTCGGGCTGCCGCTGTTCGAAGTTGCCGGCCTGCTGCGTGCCGCCGGGATCGACCCGCTGTCGCGGCGCGTCGGAACCTGACCGATGGTGGCCGAGCTCCGCCTCGACAGCGCCGGCGGGTTGCGCCGGGCGGCCCTGGTCCAGGACGGGGTCCTGACCGACCTTCATATCGACCGGCTGGACCGCCCCTCGCTTCTGGGTGCGGTCGTCCGTGGCCGTGTGGTCCGACTCGTGGCCGGACTGGACGCCGCCTTCGTCGAGATCGGCGACAGGACGCCGGCGCTTCTGAACGCCAGCGATGTGCGTCCCCTGCGGCGGGACGCCAGGATCGGGCAGCTGCTGCGGGCGGGCCAGGACGTGATCGTCCAGGTCAAGGCCGACGCCCATGGCGGGAAGGGCGCCGTCGTCAGCATGGATATCGCCCTGCCGGGGCGTTTCGTCGTCCACACACCGTCAGGTGCGGGCATTCACCTGTCCAAGCGGCTGGCCCGGGGACCGGAGCGGGCGCGCCTGCAGATCGCCATGCGCGAGGCGCTGCCGCCGGAAGGCGGCTGGATCGTGCGGGCGGAGGCCGCGGGCGCCGACCCGGGGCTTGTCGCCGGCGAGGCCGACGCCCTGCGCGCCCAGTGGCGTGACGCCTCGCCATCAAACGAAACTGTCCTGATCCGGCCTGCGAACGCGTGGGAGCGGGCTCTGGTGGAACTGTCCGGCCGGGCTCCGCGCATCCGCGCCCAGGGGGCCGATACGCTGGCGTCGGTGCGCGGCTGGGTCGCCAGTCGTGCGCCGGACATGGAGGCTAGGCTGGTCCCCCACAAGTCGCCGCATCCCCTTTTCGAGGAGGACGATCTGGAGGGGGCGATCCGCGCCCTGCTGGATCCGCGCGTCCCGCTTTCCGACGGCGGTTCGCTGGTGATCGAACGGACGGAGGCGATGACCGTCGTGGACGTGAACGGCGGCGAGCGGGGCAATGCGCTGGCGACCAACCTTGAAGCCTGCCGGGAGATCGCGCGGCAGCTGCGTCTGCGCAATGTCGGTGGCATCGTGGTGGTGGATTTCATCAACGTGGCCGGCGCCGCCGAGCGCGAGCGGATCGAACTCGCCCTGTCGCACGCGGTTTCCGACGACCCCGCCGGCACCCATGTGTACGGCATGACCAAGCTGGGCCTCATGGAAATGACTCGCGCCCGGCGCGGCCCCGCCCTCGCCGATCTCCTCCCCGATCCGACCTGACGCCGATGCCCACCGATCCGATCAGCCTTGCCGCCGCCAAGCCCCGGCGGGCCGCCTGTCCCGTCTGCGGACGCCCCACGGAATCCCAGTTCAAGCCCTTCTGCTCCAAGCGCTGCGCGGATGTCGATCTTGCGCGCTGGTTGAACGGTGTCTACCGGGTGCCGGTGGTCGACCGGGAGGATGAGGCTGGTCCGCTGGACGATGACGGGTCCGACGCGAAACCGTAATCGGGCGCTGGACAGGCCCCGTCACATCGTCTATATCGCGGGCCTCGCACGGCGGTGCCCTTTACCGGGAACCGCGCCGGGCATGCCCAGGTAGCTCAGTTGGTAGAGCAGGGGATTGAAAATCCCCGTGTCGGTGGTTCGATTCCGCCCCTGGGCACCACCCCCCCCCCCAATACCGGTCATTCCGCCGCCACCGCGACGCCTTTCAGGTGTGCATCGATCGGGCGTGGCTGCTCCGTCCGACCCGCGGCCGGCTGCGTCCTGGCTCGAAACGTGCGCTCGAAGCGCGCGACCTCGTCCGGCACGGCGGTGCGTGAAGCGGCTTGGCGCGGCTCGAGATTGAGCTGCTTGGAAAAGAAGATGTGGCCCAGCATGCGCGCCTCCGAGGGGTTCTTCCCGCTTCGGCTATATTAGAGCGCATGCATGTGGACCCGTGCAGGCGGGCGGCGGCACTACCACCTTTTCGTCGATGAAGCCGCGAAGGGTGCGAGCCGATGGCGAAAGATCCGCCTGCCCCCGCCCATGCTGGCGCGTGATGCAAACCGACATACTTTCGGCATAGTCTTCCGGCCTAGCTGCGTGGTCCCCGCCCGAGGTCTTCCGTGTCGCCCAAAAAGCTCCTGATCGGTTTCGCGCTCGTCGTCCTGGTGGGCGGCGGGACCTGGCTGATGTTCAAGCCCGCAGCGCCACCGCCGGTCGCCTACACCTTCGCGGCGGTGGAGGAGGGCCCGATCGTGGCCGCCGTCTCCACCTCCGGCACGCTCCAGGCGGCCGGCAGCGTGACGGTCGGGTCGCAGCTTTCCGGTCAGATCAGCGAGGTGCTGGTCGACTACAACGACAGTGTCCGCAAGGGCGACCTGCTGGCCCGGATCGATCCGAAGACGTTCGAGGCCCGCGTGCGCCAGAACCTGGCCTCCCTGGAGGTCGCGAAGGCCCGCGTGGCGGAGTCGGAGGCGGCGCGGCGGCGGGCCGAGCTCAATCTGGCCGAGGCGCGCCGCGACTTCGAACGGCGGAGCGCGCTCCGCGCGTCCGGCAACCTGTCCGAACGCGACTTCGACACGGCGCGGACGCGGCTCGCCACGGCGGAGGTCGATCTGCAACAGACCGAGGCGCAGCTCCTGAACGCCAGGGCGGCGGTGCTCCAGCAGGAGGCCGCGCTGAACCAGGCGCAGATCGACCTGGAGCGCACATACATCCGCTCGCCGATCGACGGCGTGGTCATCAAGCGGGAGATCGAGCCCGGCCAGACCGTCCAGGCCAGCATGACGGCGCCGACCCTGTTCATCCTCGCCGCCAACCTCACCGAGATGGAGGTGGAGGCGAGGGTGGACGAGGCGGACATCGGCCGGGTGGAGCTGGGGCAGCCGGTCCGGTTCACGGTCGACGCCTTCCCCGGCCGCACCTTCCAGGGCAAGGTCCAGCAGATCCAGAAGGCGCCGAAGGAGGTCCAGTCGGTCGTCACCTACACGGTGGTGATCAGTGCTGCCAATCCCGAGGAACGCCTTTTGCCCGGGCTGACGGCCAAGCTGGAGATCGTCATGGGCGAGCGGGAGCGGGCGACGAAGGTCCCCGCCCAGGCGCTGCGGTTCCGCCCCCGGCTGGATCCGGAAGCGCCCGGACAGCCGCGCGCGGGCGACGGCGGGCGGCAGGGACCGCCGGATGGCCCGCGCCGGGAGCGCCCGACGGAGGGCGAGGGTACGGTCTGGATCCTGGGGGAAGACGGCAAGCCGCAGCCCATCGCCCTCAAGCTCGGCCTCGCCGACCCGGACTGGGTCGAGGTGCTGGATGGACCGTTGAAGGCCGGCCAGCAGCTGATCGTGCGCGCCGACCGGCAGGGCCAGCGTCCGGCCCAGGGCGGCCCGCGTCCCGGCATGAGGTTCTGACCATGCGTGAACCCGCCGGGCCGCCGCCCGTCATCGTCTGCCGCGATCTGCAGAAGAGCTTCAGACTGGGCGGGGGTGTCGTCCATGCCCTAAAGGGCGTATCGCTCGAGATCGCGGCCGGCGACTTCGTCGCGGTGATGGGGCCGTCGGGTTCCGGCAAGTCGACGCTGATGAACCTGCTGGGATGCCTCGACAGCCCGTCGGCGGGATCGATCCTGGTCGACGGGCAGGATGTCTCACGGCTGTCCACAAGCCAGCTCGCGGCCATCCGCTCGCGCCGCATCGGCTTCGTGTTCCAGCAGTTCAACCTGCTCCGTCGCACCATCGCGCTCGACAATGTGGCCATGCCGCTGCTCTACGCCGACGGGGGCGGCGGCGGTCGGACGGCGCGCCGCGCCAAGGCCGCCGCCTGTCTGGAGCTGGTTGGCCTGGGCGACCGGATGGACCACCAGCCCTCCCAGCTGTCGGGCGGGCAGCAGCAGCGCGTGGCCATCGCCCGCGCGCTGGTGAACGATCCGGCGATCCTGCTGGCCGACGAGCCCACCGGTGCCCTGGACACCCGCACCGGCATGGAGATCCTGGACCTTTTCCAGCGGCTGAACCGGCGTGGCATCACCGTCATCGTCGTCACCCACGACGCCGAGGTCGCGGCGGCGGCCAAGCGGGTCCTCACGTTCCGGGACGGCCTGATCGTGTCCGACCGCCGCAACGAACGCCCGCGCGATCTGGCCGCCGAACTGGCGGCGTTGGCGACGGCGACCACGCCACGGGAGGCGGTGGCATGAACATGCTGGACGGCGTCCTGACGGCGCTGGGCGCCATCCGCGCCAACAAGCTCCGGAGCCTGCTGGCGGTGCTTGGGATCATCATCGCCGTCGGCGCCGTGATCGCCACCGTATCGCTTGGCAATGGCATGCAGGCCCAGGTGCAGCAGCAGATGGCCTCCATCGGGTCGAACCTGTTGCTGGTCACCTCGGCGTCCAGACGGGTCGGCGGAGTGGCCGTCACCGGCGTGCAGAACGTGTCGGAGGACGATGCGGAGGCCATCGCGCGCCAGATTCCGGGACTGGAGGCCGTCGCCCCGACCCGGAACGGTAATGCGCAACTGGTCTCCGGGCGGGCCAACGCGCCGTCCCAGATCATCGGGGTCACGCCGGACTACCTGGTCGCACGGGACTGGTCCGTGGAGTTCGGGCGCAGCTTCTCCAGCTCCGAAGCGCGCGTCGGCGGTCAGGTCGTCCTGATCGGCCGGACCATCGCCAACGAGCTTTTCGGCGAGGCCGATCCGCTTGGCGAGACGATCCGGGTCAACAGAACGCCTCTGACCGTCATCGGTGTCCTGGCGTCCAAGGGCCAGTCGGCCATGGGGTCCGACCAGGACCGGATCGTGCTGGTGCCATTGCAGACCGCCCGGCGCATCCTCGGCACCAGCCGGATCCAGCCGCGCCGTGTCGACACGATCTTCATCAAGACCGAGCGGGCGGAGGATTTGACGCCGGTGCAGGAGGAGGTGCAGGCCCTCCTGCGGCAGCGGCTGCGGGTGCCGGACGGTTCCCCCGACCCGTTCGAGGTGCGCAACCTCGCGGAGTTCATGGCGGTGGCCCAGGAGACGACCCGCACCATCAGCCTGTTCCTGGCGGCCATCGGCGGCATCTCGCTGCTGGTGGGCGGCATCGGGATCATGAACATCATGCTGGTGTCGGTGACCGAGCGGACCCGGGAGATCGGCTTGCGACTCGCCGTCGGCGCCCGGCCGTTCGACATCCTGGGCCAGTTCCTGGTGGAGGCTGTCACCCTTTGCGTGCTCGGCGGGTTGCTGGGCATCGGGCTGGGTGTGGCGCTCAGCGCGGCGGTGGCCTCATTCCTGGGCGCCCCGACGCTGATCGACGCGCAGGTCGTGGTGATGAGCGTGCTGGTCTCCGCCGCCATCGGCATCTTTTTCGGCTTCTGGCCGGCAAGGCGTGCGGCGAAGCTGGACCCGATCGAGGCGCTGCGTTTCGAATAGACGCTGGTGGCCGTTAGGCTGGCACCGTCCGTTGTTCCTGCACGCCCAGCCCCTCCACCGACAGGCGGATGGTCTGTCCGGGCCGCAGGAACACCGGCGGCTTCATCCCCTGGCCGACGCCGGGCGGCGTGCCGGTGGCGATCACGTCGCCGGGATGCAGGGTCATGAACCGGCTGAGGTAACTGACCAGGAAGCGCACGCCGTAGACCATGGTGCGCGTGCTGCCCTGCTGCATCCGCCGTCCGTCCACCTCCAGCCAGAGCGGGAGGTCCTGGGGATCGGGGACCTCGTCGGCGGTGACCAGCCAGGGACCGATCGGGCCGAAGGTGTCATGCCCCTTGCCCTTGTCCCAGGTGCCCGAGCGGTTCAGCTGGAAGTCCCGTTCCGACACGTCGTTGACGACGCAGTAACCGGCCACATGGGACATCGCGTCGGCTTCCGGGACGTACTTCGCCGTGGTGCCGATGACGACGCCCAGCTCCACCTCCCAGTCGCACTTCTCAGACCCGCGCGGAATCTCGATGGCGTCGTTGGGGCCACAGATGCTGCTGGTCGCCTTCAGGAACACCACGGGTTCCGGCGGCACGGCGGCTCCCAGCTCGGCGGCATGGTCGGCATAGTTGAGGCCGATGCCGACGAACTTGCCCACACCGGCAACGCACGGACCGATGCGGACACCCGGGTCGACCGGCGGGAGCCTCGCGGGGGTGAGCGCCCGGATGCGGTCCAGGCTCCGGGGCAGCAGCGTTTCGCCCCCGATATCCGGGACGATGCCCGAAAGGTCGCGGATCACGCCCCTATCATCCAGGAGCCCCGGCTTCTCGGTCCCCGGCGGTCCCCAGCGCAGCAGCTTCATATCCCGTCCCCCCGTCGTTCCGTGCCATAGGCGCGCAGGAACACGTCCACCGCCGATGCGACGATCCGGTCCATGTCCGCAGGCCCCAACCCGTCCCGGATGTCCAGCAGGGACCGCAGGTACAGCGGCGTCTGCATCAGCCCCAGGAACTGCTCCGCCGCGAGCCTTCGGTCCGGCAGGCTGAGTTCGCCCCGCGCCTCGCGATCCGCCAGGAATGCGGTCAGACGCTCGCGCACCGTGGCCGGGCCTGATTCGAAGAACAGGCGGCCGAGCTCCGGGAAGCGGCGCGCCTCCCCCATGGTGATGCGATAGATGGCGAGCGCCACGGGATGGAGCAGCAGCTCCATGAAGCCCTGGCCGAAGGCCGTGAGGTCCTGGCGCAGGTCTCCACCGGCGAACTCAGGTCCGGGGCGCGCGCGCCAATGGCTGGCCCACTCGCCGGCGACGACCTGCGCGAACAGCGCCTCCTTGCCGCTGAAATGGCTGTAGAGCGTCGCCTTGGAGACGCCGGCCGTGCGCGCGATCGCGTCCATGCTGGCGGCACCGAAGCCCTGCTCCAGGAAGACGGCGCGGGCGGCGTCGAGGATCTGCGCCGCCTTGCGGCCATGCGGGGGGGAGGGGCTGTCCGTCGGCATCCGCAGACCGTGGCACGGAACGGCGGGGGCCGCCAGTTGACAGACGTTAGAACGCGGCCCAGATTACCGCAACACTGAACTGAACCGTTCAGTTTAGTTTGGGAGCGCATCGTGGCTTCGGGGCGGCTGATCCTTTTCCTGTGTCTGCTGGCCGCCGTCGCCGCCGGTTTCGCCGGGTGGCTCTGGTGGCGGGACGCCCGCCATTACGAGCGGACCGACAACGCCTTCATCGAGGCCGACCTCGTCAGCATCGCACCGCGCATCGACGGCTGGATCGTGGACATCCCCGCTGTCGAGAACGCGCCCGTGCGGCGCGGCGACCCGCTGGTGCGGCTGGACGACGCCGATGCGGCCGCACGGGTGCGGGAGGCCGAGGCGGCCGTCGCGGTGGCGCAGGCCGCCGCTGTCGCGGCGGCCGGGCGGACGGCGCTCCAGGGCGCCTTCATCGCGGAGGCTCGGGCGGCAGTGGACGGGGCGGACGCGGAGCTGGACCGCGCGGAGGCCGACCATGCGCGCGTGAAGACCCTGCTGACCGGCGATATCGCCAGCCGTCGTAGCCTGGAGTCCGTCGACGCGGAGCGGCGCAAGGCCGCCGCCGAACGCGCCCGGTTCCGCGCCGCCCTGGCCGCCGCGGAGGAGCAGAGGGCCGTGCTGGCTGCGGACGAGGCGGAGGCGCGGGCCCGGCATGCCCAGGCGGAAGCGGCGCTGGCCGTGGTCCGGACGGAGTTCGCGAAGCTGACGGTGGCGGCACCGGAGGACGGCGTGGTCGGGCACCTGACGGGCAGGGTCGGAGAATTCGTCGAAGCGGGACGGCAGGTCATGGTGCTGGTGCCGCGCGGGACCCTGCATGTGGTCGCCAACTTCAAGGAGACCCAGCTCGTCCGCATGCGGCCGGGGCAACGGGCCGAGATCGTGGTGGACGCGATCCCCGGTGCGATCCTGTCCGGCCGGATCGAGAGTTTCGCGCCGGCCAGCGGGGCGCTGTTCTCCGTGCTGCGGCCGGAGAACGCGACCGGCAATTTCACCAAGGTCGTGCAGCGGCTGCCGGTCCGCATCGCACTCGATCCGTCGGCCCTCGACCACTTGCTGCTTAAGCCCGGCCTGTCGGTCACGGTCAGGGTGGACACGCGCGGGGCGGACGCCCAGGCGCGATGACGGCGCCGGATTACAGGCCGCTCGGGCTGCGCGACTGGATCGGTTTCGCCGCCCTCGGCTGCGGCATGTTCATGGCGATCCTCGACGTGCAGATCGTCACCGCCTCCCTGGGGGAGATCAGGGCCGGGCTGGGTGCCACCCCGGACGAGATCAGCTGGGTGCAGACCTCCTACCTGATCGGCGAGGTCGTGATGATCCCGTTGACCGGCATCCTGTCGCGGATGCTGTCGACCCGCGTCCTGTTCACCGCGTCGGCCATCGGCTTCACCATCGCCAGTGCCGCCTGCGCCATGGCGGACACGCTGGGCGTGATGATCTTCTGGCGCACCGTCCAGGGCTTCCTGGGCGGAGCCATGATCCCGGCCCTGTTCGTCGCGATCTTCACCCTGTTCCCGCCGAACCGCCGGGGTGCCGCGATGGCCGCCGTCACCGTGATCGGCACGCTCGCACCCACCTTCGGTCCGGCCCTGGGGGGCTGGATCACCGAACTGGCGTCGTGGCACTGGCTGTTCCTGATCAACCTCGTTCCCGGCCCCCTGGTGGCGCTGGCGGCCTGGCTGACGATCCGCTGGGACCGCCCGGATTGGACGATTGCGCGGGGCTTCGACCTGCCGGGCCTCGCCTGCCTAGCCATCGGCCTCGGTTGCCTCCAGTACGTGCTGGAGGAGGGGGCCCGGCATGACTGGTTCGAGGACGGGCGGATCGCCCTGGCGACCGTTGTCGGCGGCGCCGCGATGATCGGCTTGGTCGCCCGGATCATGACTCACGGGAATCCGATCGTCAGTCCCGTGCCGCTGCGCGACCGGACCTTCGCGCTCGGCTGCGGCTATTCGGCCGTGATCGGAATCATGGTGTTCGGGTCCATTTTCCTCAGCGTCCTCTTCATGGCGCTGGTCTCGGGCTGGTCGAGCGGCACCATCGGCTTGATCATGGGTGTCTCCGGCCTCGCCCAGCTCCTGTGCACGCCCTTCACAGGGTGGATCACCGACCGGGTGGAACCGCGGCGCATGCTGCTGGCCGCCCTGCTCTGCGCGCTCGCCAGCGCCTGGATGAACACGGGCATGACGGCGCAATGGGGCGTGGAGGACCACCTGCCGCCGCAGATCCTGCGCGGCCTCGCGATCATGCTGCTGTTCCCGCCGGTCAGCCTGATCGCCTTCTCCACGCTGCCCCAGTCGGCGCTGAAGGATGGGTCCGGCATCTTCAATCTATCGCGCATGCTGGGCGGAGCCGCCGGGATCGCGGGGCTCAACAGCTATCTGCTGGCCCGCCAGGACGTGCACATCGCCCATCTGTCGGAGCAACTGGCGCCCGGCAACCGGGCCATGGAGGCGATGCTGTACGCCTTGGCGGACCGGCACGCGGCGATCGGAACCGCCGAACCGGAGCAGGCGGCGATGACGGCGCTGCGGGAGCTGCTGGAGCGGGAAGCCCTGGTCCTGGCCTTCAACGACAGCTTCCGCCTCCTGGCGTTCCTGCTGGTCGTCGCGATCCTGCTGGTTCCGCTGCTGCGCACGGCCCCGGGGCGGCGCGCGGCACCGGTCGAGGCGGCGGGCTGATCGGAGTTCAGTCCGGGCTCGCGGCCATCTGGCTCCCGTTCGGAACGGCCGGTGCCGCGGCCTTGGCCGTCCGGACGCGCACATCCGCCGCCGTGTGCGGAACCGGATGGCGGTCGCGCGGATAGTAGCGCCGGATCTTCTCGATATAGGCCTGCGTCTCGGCATAGGGGGGCACGCCCTTATGCCGCTGCACCGCACCCTCGCCGGCGTTGTAGGCGGCCAGCGTCAGCGCGACGTCGCCGTCGAACCGGCGCAGGAGCCATTGCAGGTAGCGGATGCCGCCGCGCAGGTTCTGCGCCGGATCGAAGGGGTTCTCCACGCCGAAGCGGGTCGCGGTGTCCGGCATGAGCTGCATCAGGCCCCGGGCCGAGCGCGGCGACACCGCATCGACCCTGAAGCCGGATTCGATGGCGACGACGGCCAGCACCAGCGTCGGATCGAGTCCATGCTCGCCCGCCAGCCGGTCGATCATGCGGACGAGTTTCTCCGGCGGGGCATGCTCGGCCCGCGCCAGTTCGCCGCCATCGCAGGTCGCCAGGGTCGCCGGCACGGTCGGAAGGCGCTGGACCATCCGTCCGGCGCTGGCATGCCCCTTGGCCGCAGCCTTTCCGAACCAGGCCGCCGCGACCCGGCGGTCGACCGGAACCCCGGTTCCCGTCAGATACATCCATCCGGTGGAGAACGCCGCCTCCGCATGACCAGCCTTGGCCGCCGCGCAGTAGTGCTCAAGCGCCAGACGGTGGTCCTGGACGGCACCGTGTCCCCGTTCGTGCCGTCGGCCCGACCGGTAGAGCTCATCCGGCGACGCGGCGGCGCTTGAAGTCACCGCACCGGTCCGATCGGAATAGGGGGCTGCGGAAACCGCAGTCGTTCCGGCTGTTACAAAGTAAATGGCGGCTGTCAGGAAATATCGGCGGCGTCGCGGCATTGTCTCTCTTCCGTCGCGGCGGGCAGCAGGGGGATTAGCACGTGCGATCGGCATCCGCCAACGCAGCCGATGGGCATAGACACCGCATCCACAATAAAGGAGTAAAATGCTCAGCTGAGGCTACTCGATTGGAGATGCGATTGTTCGCACGGAACCAAACGGCTGATCACGAACGACCGTGAACAAGGTCTACCCGGAAAAGACTATGTGAGTCGGTCGATTATATATGTATCTGCCAGAAGCCGATGTTTTACGTGGAGCTCGATCCGATAGTTCTGTCGGTAATCTCTTTTGCGTAAGGGTTTTCATGTCCTTGGCCTGTCTATACTCGCTGCTCAGTCGTCGGCTCCACCGCCGACGATTCTTCGGTTTCGAGTGGAGGGCCATTCATGGACGGCGACATCACCATCCGCGATCGCCTGCCGCGGTCGGACGCGGCTTCGCAGGGCGTCGCCGACGAGCGGGTGCTGACGTCCGCCGAACAGGCGGCGGAGCGCCGTGAGAAGGACCCCGCCGTCGTCGCCCAGATCGCCGAGGAGATTCCCCGGCTCCGCCGCTTCGCCCGGGCCATGGTCCGGGACTCGGCGCTTGCGGACGATCTCGTCCAGGAGTGCCTGGAACGGGCGCTCAGCCGTCTTCACCTCTGGCAGGCGGGCACGAACCTGCGCGCCTGGCTGTTCACCATCCTGCGCAACCTCCATATCAACGGCATCCGCCGTCAGCAGACCTTCGTCGACATCGATGGCGAGGTGCAGGCGGGACTGGGCGGCAGCCACGGCAGTCAGGTCGTCCGCCTGGAACTTCGGGACCTGCGCCGCGCGCTCGACCGGTTGCCCACCGAGCAGCGCGAGGTCGTGCTACTGATCGGGTTGGAAGGCATCTCCTACGCCGAGGCGGCGGACATCCTCCAGGTGTCCATCGGGACCGTGAAGTCCCGCCTGTCGCGCGGCCGCCGCGCGCTCCGCCTGCTGATGGATGGCGGTGCTGGCGATGTCGTCGAGCGCGAGACGGAGCGGGAGCACGTCTAGGCGCCGACCGCAAGGCGTCTGCCGCGGCACATCTCAACGCGCACAGGCGGATGAAGAAAAGGCGGTGCCGCTGGGGCACCGCCTTCAAGGTACGAGGCTTACATCGAGAGGCTTGTCGTCCATCCAACCTGACGACCGTGACGACGGCGGCCGGCAGGGGCGTCCGGCAGGCGGCGCCGAGCCATGGGCCCGACGCCGCCCATGGGCTAGCGACGCCTGACCAAGCCCATGATCAGTGAGATCACGAAGACGACGAGGAAGATGAAGAAGAGGATCTGTGCGATTCCCGCCGTGGCCGACGAGATGCCGCCGAAGCCGAGCACGCCGGCGACGACCGCGACAATGAAGAAGATAAGCGCCCAATAGAGCATCGCATCCCCCGTGTGCGCCGACATAACCCCGGTTTCGAGGCTTGCCTTGTCATGGGGGACAACAACGGCGATCAATCAAGGTTCCAAACGGCCCGCGACGGGCGCCGGCACCGACGGCGCGTCGCCCAACCGGGTGGTCGGGGCCATGTTCAGCGGCGCCGACGATCCATCTTCGCGCCTTTGCTCCGGCCCGGCTTTTCCGGCGCGGGCGTCGGCGGGTTCGCGCAGGTCAGCAGCCCGCTGTAAGCGAGACGGATGACGGCCGGGAGCTCCGCCGGCGCCAGCGGGTTGGCGCGCGCGTAGGACGTGGCGATCTTGGCGGCGAGAAAGCGCAGTTCGCCCTCGTTCGCCGGGACCGCCATCGGCCCGCTGATCCGTAGTCCGGACATTCCTGAACCTCCCTGAATCCGCGCTTCCCATCCCGTTCCGGGCGGCCGCGTATCGCGTCGAGAGCAAGGTATCCGGGCCGCGCCCGCCCACAGTCTCGGAATTTCGCCCTATGACGTTCGGCGTAGAAGCGGCCGTCCGGGGAACGGGGCAGCACGCCCTTGTGTTGGTCTGCCGACGGTGCCCAGGACCGAAACGGATGCGTCAACAACCCAACGACGAGGCAGACCCATGAAGACGCGCAGCATACTGACCGCCATCGCGGCCTTCACCCTGGTTTTCGCGACCCTAGGAAGCGGGGACGGCATCGCCCAGACCGGGTCGATGGACCAGTCGGCGGCCCCGGGAACGCCACCGGCCTCCACCACGCCGACACCGCCGTCGCCCGCGGCCGAGAACCCGACGGACACGGGGACGGCGGCCAGCGACATGTCAGGCAATGTCGTGACCGGCCAGGGCACGACCGACACCATCGGCGAGGGCGACGTTCCGGCAGGCGCTGATGTGCTGGTCGAGATCGACGACCCGGCCAATGTCGAGCAGCGCTCCGGCCCCGAGCAGCGTCCCACCGCCCTGATGCAGACCACGCTGCTGAACCGCTTCAGCCAGCTGGGCTTCAGCGAGGTGCGCGACTTCCGCCGGGAAGGCGAGAGCTACATCGCCGAGGCGCTGTCCAAGGACGGCGACTGGGTGACGGTCGTCATGGATCCGATGAGCGGCACGATCGTCGCCCGGCGCTGATCCCGATCAGTCGAGCAGACGATCCCAGCCGGCCGTCACGGCGCCGAACGACGCCGGAGCGGTGAGATCGAGCAACCGGGCGGGGCGATTCAGCCGCCGCCCGGTTGCCGCATCCTGCGGCCGCAGTTTCAGCCAGGCCTCTGAGCCGAAAGGGCCGCCCGACCCCAGTGGCACGGTCACGCGCAGGAGCGGGGCGATCCACCCGTCTGCGACCATCCCGATGGCGATGCGGCTTCCCCCGATCCAGCGACGCTCGACGGACAGTTCCAGTCCGGAGCCGCCGTCCAGGAAGCGGACGGGCGACGCCGAGAACCGGGTGCCGTCGGCGGCGTCCCAGGCGACGGTCGCGCCGAACAGCGTCATCCCCGCGCCAGCCAGTGGCCCGGCCACGTCCGGTTCGCGCCGCCAGACACGGTGCAGCTCGACCGACACGGCCCAGCGCGCGTCGAAAGGCCGCCACAGCAGTTCCCCGCCGAAGCCCCCGGCGGATTCCTCCAGCAGGCCCGCCTCGACCAGCGCGTAGCCCGAGTCCCAAAGCCGGGTCGCGCCGACGGCATAGGCGCGTCCGACGCGGACGGGACGGCCGGCGATGCCCGCGCCCCAGGCTGCCGGTGTGGTCCGCATCTCACCCGCGAAGGCGACGCCGCGAACGGGCTCGACCGACGCGCGGAGGTCGAGCAGCGCCCGGCCGGCCCAGTCCGATCCGGCGGCATCGCGGCCGAAGTCCAGGCCAGGGGCGGCTCCGACCGTCAGGCGCGGGAAGCCGGCGGACGGCGGATCGGCCGGCATGAACCGGGCGTTGCGCCCGGCCTCCTCCGGGCTGCCGTGGTGGGCAAGGGCGTTGGCGAGGTCGGCGGCGATCAACTCGATGGCGGTGCCGGGCAGCCCGAGGGGCCCGTACAGGTCCACCCGGACGGACCCGTCCACCGCCGGCGGTGTCGCCAGGGCGGTCCGCCCGATGGCGGTGGCGGCCGGAACCGCCCGGCCCGGGTCGACCCAGACCCTGCCGCCCCCTTCCGCCGTGGCGGGAAGGGGTGGCATGGCTGTCAACAACAGTGCGAGAACGGTGCTGCGGAACACCGGGCCAGGATGACAAGTGCAGTCGGGAAATCAACTCCCGCGAGAGCGGGCGCGTTGCTTTCTCCCGCCGCGCAAGCTCAGAACTGATCCTCGGCCAGGGCCGAAACCGCCCGGTGGCCGGCGACGATCGGCTTCAGCAGACCGGCCGTGCGGGGCAGGATCTGGTCGGCGTAGAAGCGGCCGGTGATCAGCTTGCCGTCCAGGAAGCGCTTGTCGCTGGCCGGGTCCATCATCTGCTCCTGCGCGGCGATCATGCCCTTGGCCGTCAGGAACCCGCCGACGGCGATGCCGAACATGCGCAGGTAGTTGACGGCACCGGCGGCCGCCGCGCGGGGGTCGACCTTGCCGGCCTCCACCAGCCATGTGGTGGCCTGCTCCAGATCGCGCACGGCGTGGTGCAGGTTCTCCCCCATGGCGGCGAGATCGTCGCCCGGCCGGTTCTTGGCCGTGGCCGCCAGCTCCTTCATCTCAGCCATCAGGGCGAAGGCCGCCTGGCCGCCGTCGCGCACCACCTTGCGGAAGACGAGGTCGTTGGCCTGGATGCCGTTGGTGCCCTCGTAGATCGGGGCGATGCGGGCGTCGCGGTAGTGCTGGGCGGCACCCGTCTCCTCGATGAAGCCCATGCCGCCATGGACCTGGAGGCCGAGGGAGGAGACCTCCACGCCAAGGTCCGTGCACCACGCCTTGGTCACCGGGGTCAGCAGGTCGTTGAGCGCGCGGGCCTTGCGGCGGGTATCGGCGTCGGGGTGGCGCTTGCCCATGTCGAAGGCGGCGGCGGTGTAGTAGGCCAGCGCCCGCGCCGCCTCGATCTGGCTCTTGGATTCCAGCAGCATCCGGCGCACGTCCGGATGATTGATGATGGCGACGGCGTTGGGGTCCTTGCCGTCGATGGCGCGGGACTGGACCCGGTTGCGGGCGTAGTCGCGGGCCTGCTGGTAGGCCCGCTCGGCGATGGCGACACCTTGGATGCCCACGCCCAGGCGGGCGTTGTTCATCATGGTGAACATGTACTCGATGCCGCGGTTCTCCTCCCCGATCAGCCAGCCGACGGCACCGCCATTGTCCCCGTAGGCCATGACGGCCGTGGGCGAGGCGTGGATGCCCATCTTGTGCTCAAGGCCCGCGCAGCGCAGGTCGTTGCGCTCCCCCAGGCTGCCGTCCGGATTGACCAGGAACTTCGGCACGATGAACAGGGAGATGCCCTTGACGCCCGGCGGGGCGTCCGGCGTGCGCGCCAACACCATGTGGATGATGTTGGACGTGAAGTCGTGCTCCCCATAGGTGATGTAGATCTTCTGCCCGAGGATGCGGTAGCTGCCGTCCTTCGTCGGCACGGCCTTGGTACGGACGGCGCCCACGTCGGAGCCCGCCTGCGGCTCCGTCAGGTTCATGGTGCCGGTCCACTCCCCGGAGATCATCTTCTCCAGATAGAGGCGCTTCTGCTCCTCGCTGCCGTGCTCGGTCAGCAGCTCGACGGCCCCCTGGTTCAGCATGGGGCAGAGGGCGAAGGACATGTTGGCCGCGTTCCACATCTCCTGGATCGGCATGGCCAAGGCCCAGGGCAGCCCCTGGCCGCCATACTCCGGATCGAAGGGAACGCTGTTCCAGCCGCCCTCCTGGTACTGGCGGTAGGCCTCCTTGAAGCCGGTGGCCGTGCGGACCACCCCGTTCTCCAGCACAGAGCCCTCCTGGTCTCCCTGCCAGTTGATCGGGGCCAGCACGTCCCGCGCCAGCTTGCCGGCCTCCTCCAGCACCGCGTCGACCAGATCCGGGGACGCGGCCTCGTATCCCGGCAGCTCCGCCACATGGGGCAGGCCGATGATGTGGTTGAGGGTGAAGCGCATGTCCTGGACGGGCGCGTTGTAGGGGATCATGGCCGGTCGTTCTCCCGAGTGCGTTCTGGCGGGCCGTCATGGCGGCCCGTTTGGTCGCGGCTAACATGGCCGGACGGACGGACGGGGACAAGTGGGCAGCTTGTCCACCCGGAGCGCCATCGCCGGTGGGTTGGCACGGCGGTTGCTGATACCGGGTGGACTTAGGCACGTATCGCCGCATCGAGGTTCACCATGGTCGCGTTCGCATTGTCAGCCCGCCCGCCGGAATCCCAGGCAGCGTCCCGTGGCGCGCCGGTGCAGGTGGTGTCCGCCGTCCAGAGCGCCAGTGCCCGCACCGGGGTCGATTTTTCCTACCTGATGGAAAAAGCTGCCGTGGAGAGCGGCTACCGCACCGACGTGAAGGCGGCGACGAGCTCGGCCACGGGCCTGTTCCAGTTCATCGAGAGCACCTGGCTCGACATGGTCCAGAGCCATGGCGCCAAGCACGGGCTGGGCCGCTACGCCGGCGCCATCCAGCGCGACCGGAACGGCGATCCGTTCGTCGCCAACCCCGCGCTCCGCCGCGAAATCCTCGACCTCCGCAAGGACCCCCGCGCCTCCGCGCTGATGGCGGGCGAGCTGGTGAAGGAGAACAAGCAGGCGCTGGAGACGGCACTGGGCCGCCCCGTCGGCAACACGGATCTGTACCTCGCCCACTTCCTGGGCGCGGGCGGGGCCGCCACCTTCCTGAAGGCGATGGACAAGGACCCGCATCGTGGTGCCGCACCGCTGCTGCCGGAGGCGGCGCGGGCGAACCGCAACGTCTTCTATGACAAGTCCGGGCGGACCCTGTCGCTGGGCCAGATCTACGACCGCTTCGCCGGCAAGTTCGGGGGCGAGGCGCAGTTCGCCGACAGCTCCCCGTTCGGCGCCGTCCAGGGCGACGCGCCGACGCACCAGCCCTGGGCGTCCAGCCGGTCGGCCGCAACGGGGCAGGAGCCGATCTCCACCTTCACGGTCATGGTGCTGAACGCGCTGGCACCGCCCATGGAGAAGGAGAAGCGCCAGGGCAACCCCGGTGTCGACGGTGAGGAGGACCGCCCCGAGGGCGACGCGGTGAAGACCCCGAACCTGCTGGCCGGCGCCTTCGCCTGACGGCGTCTCAGTTCAACTGCCGGTAACGCGCGATGAGCATGTCGGTGGTGCGCCCGTCCGCCGCGAGCGGAAGCGCCAGCCCCACGATCCGGATGAAGTCCCGGCCGGGCGCGCGGGCCTTGAACTCGCTGTGCAGGCAGGCGCAGTCGCGGAAGACCGCCGCGCACTCCGCGATGATGGTGGCGGCGTCGTCGGGGGCGTAGGCTTCCCGCATGCGTTTACCGGTCGCGTCGCGGCCCGCCATCTCCACCACATGGGAGCCGATCAGCCGGAAGCGGTAATCGTCGCCGGCGGGTTCGATCAGGGTGATCCAGCCAAGGTGCCGGCGGAACGCGCCTGGCAGGTCGTCCGGCCGCGCCGGGGCGCGCCGCCCCTGGCGCAGCGCCTTCCAGGTCTCAAGGAAGTCGATCAGGTCATGATGCAGACGCAGGTGTGACAGGTCGCCGTCCGGGTCGAACAGCGTGAAGGTCCAATCCTGTCCACCGGCCCGCTCAGACATGCGCCCCTCAAGAGAACCCCGTTCCGTACTAACGGGAATTCCACGGATCATGTCAACGCGATGTGAATGGATCAGTCGGGCAGCACCTTGCCCGGGTTCATGATCGCGGCCGGATCGAGCATCGCCTTGATCCGGCGCATCAGATCGAGTTCCACCGGGTCCTTGAAGCGGGCCAGCTCCGCCCGCTTGCGGCCGCCGATCCCATGCTCCGCGCTGATGGAGCCGCCGAGATCGACGACGATGTCGTGGACCATGCGGGTGACCGCCCCCGCTTCGGCCAGGAACGCGGCGCCGTCCATGCTGACCGGTCGGGCGACGTTGTAGTGGATGTTGCCGTCGCCGACATGGCCGAAGGGGTAGGGCCGGATGCCCGGCCAGCGCGCCGCCAGGGCCGCACCGGCGCGGTCGATCAGGTCCGGAACGCGGCTGACCGGCACGGACACGTCGTGATGCACGGCCCCACCCACCTTGCGCCCGATCTCCGGCAGGTTCTCCCGGATGCGCCAGAGCCGGCGGCGCTGGTCGTCGGATTCCGCCAGCACGGCGTCGGTGGACGTTCCGGACTCCATGGCGGCGGCCAGCGCCCCCTCCAGCGCGTCGCGCAGGGACGGCCCCGGCAGGCCGCCCGCCACCTCCAGCAGCACGTACCAGGGCGAGGCCGTCCCCAGCGGGTCGAACGGGTCGTCCAGCAGGGCCGCGGCCCCGTCGATGGCGAAGCGGGGGATCAGCTCGAAGGCGGTCAGCGCGTCGCCCGTACCGCCGCGCAGGCCCGCCAGCAGTTCCACGGCCGCTGCTGGATTGGGGACGGCGACGAAGGCGGTCTCCGTCACGCGGGGGCGGGGGAACAGCTTGCAGGTGGCGGCGGTGATGACGCCCAGCGTGCCCTCGGCGCCTAAGAACAGGTGCTTGAGGTCGTAGCCGGTATTGTCCTTCCGCAGGCGGCGCAGCCCGTTCCAGACGCGACCGTCGGGCAGCACCACCTCCAGCCCCAGGACGAGGTCGCGGGCGTTGCCGTAGCGGATGGTGAGGATGCCGCCGGCGTTGGTGGCGAGGTTGCCGCCCAGGGTGCAGGTCCCCTCCGCCCCCAGGCTGAGCGGGAACAGCCGGTCGGCGGCGGCGGATGCCGCCTGCAGATCGGCCAGGACGCAGCCCGCCTCCGCCGTCACGGTGTAATCCAGCGGGTCCAGTTCGCGGATGCGGTTCATGCGGCCGAGGTTGAGCAGCAGCGCGCCCTGGCCCGCCCGCGCCACGGTGCCACCGACAAGGCCGGTGTTGCCGCCCTGCGGGATCAGCGGCACGCCAGCCTCGGCGCAGAGGCCGACCACGGCCGACACCTCCGCCGTCGTGGCCGGGCGGACCACGGCCAGCGGATGGCTGGTCTCGATCCCGCGCCAGTCGAAGGCGTAGGGCGCCATGTCATCGGGTGCCGTCAGCAGACCCTTGGGGCCGAGCAGGTTCCGCAGGCGGGAGAGGATGTCCGTCGTCATCGGCGCATTGTCCCCCGGTGCGGACCGGCTGTCACGGGTCGGGTCCGTCACGGGCTGGAGCGCGGGGCCGCCGCGCGGCGCAGCCGGTCGTTGATGGCGAGGCCGAGGCCGGTATCCGGGATCGGCATCACCGCGATGGCGGAACGGCCCGGCCGGTCGAGGGCGCGGAGCATTGCGAACAGGTTGGCCGCCGCCTCGTGCAGGTCGCCGTTCTGGGACAGGTTCAGCCGCTCCGCCCCGCCGGGGATGAACTGGTCCGGCCCGAAGGCGAGGAACGCCTCGTCCGGGCCGGGGCGGTCGGCGTCCAGCCGCACGGGAAGGCCGGGGGCGTAATGGCTGGCGAGCATGCCGGGCGCCTTCACGCCGGTGCCGCCGCCCGCGACCTCCACCGGGCCGAAGGCGGCGGCCAGCTCCTCCGGCGTGACGGAGCCGGGGCGCAGGATCACGGGACGCTCCCCGGTCAGGTCAAGAACGGTCGATTCCAGCCCGATGGGACAGCGCCCGCCCGCCAGGATCATGGCGAGCGCGCCATTGGCCGCGTCCGGAAACTCCTCCGCCACATGCAGCGGCGAGGTCGGGCTGACATGGCCGGAGCGGTTGGCGCTGGGGGCCGCGATGGGACGCCCGGAGGCGGCCAGCAGGGCGCGGGCGACGGGATGGGCGGGGGCGCGCAGGGCCACGCTGTCCAGCCCGGCGCTGACGAGCAGGCTGAGCGGCGCGTCGGTGCGGCGCGGCAGCACCAGCGTCAGCGGCCCCGGCCACCAGACCTCCATCGCCCTGACGGCCCGGTCGTCCAGCAGGGCCAGACGGTCGGCCGCGTCCATGTCGTCGACATGCACGATGAGCGGGTTGAAGCTGGGCCGGCCCTTGGCGGCGAAGACGGCGGCCACGGCGCGGTCGGCTCCTGCGTCGGCGCCGAGGCCGTAGACGGTCTCGGTCGGGAAGGCGACCAGCCGGCCGTCCGCCAGCGCCGCCGCGGCACGGGCGTAGCTGTCGGGCGAGGGGGACTGGAGGAGCGGGCTGGCGTTCATCACGGGCGGGCCTTTCGTCCGCCGGTATCTAGTCGCGATGGCGGGTCCTGTCCAATAGGATGGCCGCCATAGGGGCCGCCACGGGGGCGAATGAATGCCCGTGAATGCAGGGTGGCAATCCGATATTGCATTGCTTTATACTTATTGTGCAGTGCACACATGACCGGCGGCGCAGCCGGTCGGTCGGGGCGGATGGAGGGGCAAATGGCTGGGACGGTCGTCACCATCGCGCAGCAGAAGGGCGGGGCCGGCAAGACCACGCTGGCGATCAATCTGGCAGTGGCCTGGGTGCTGGCCGGCAAGCGGGTCGCCACGGTCGACATCGATCCGCAGGGCAGCCTGACCGCGTGGCACAAGGCGCGCGAGGAGAGCTTCAACGGCGCCGGCACGGGCTTGTCCCATGTCCAGGTCTCCGGCTGGCGGACCCAGAAGGAGGTGGAGCGTCTGGCCCGCGACCATGACGTCGTGGTGGTCGACAGCCCGCCCCATGCGGAGACCGAGGCCAAGCTGGCCGTCCGGGTGGCCAATCTGGTCATCGTGCCGGTGCAGCCGAGCCCGATGGACCTGTGGGCGACACGGCCCACCCTGGACCTCGCCAAGGCGGAGAAGCGGCAGGCGATGCTGGTGCTGAACCGGGTGCCGCCGCGCGGCAAGGTCGCCGACATCATCACCGAGAGGGCGAAGGACATGGGCGTGCCCGTCGCCGACACCATGATCGGCAACCGCACCGGATTCGCCGCCGCCATGATGGACGGGCGCGGCCTGATGGAGACCGAGCGGAAGAGCCGGGGGGCCGAGGAGATCGCCGAACTGGCGGCGGAGATCCTGAAGTCGGCCTGAGCGGGCGTCAGCGGCCGGCCCTCTTTCGGACCGCTCATCGCACCCCGCTGTGATACGCTGTGTTACGCCGTGTTACGTTTTTGGCGGTTTCGGCCCGCAACGTATCACCGGACCGGGCGGGACGCGGGCGCACCCCGCCCACAGTCCAACCCGATCCTGCGCGACAATAGGAATTTTGTCAAGGAAAGCCCAACGGGATCAGAGACCCTGGGCGGCCTTCAGGACCTCCTCCACATGGCCCGGCACCTTCACCTTGCGCCAGACGCCGCGCACGACGCCGGCCTTGTCGATCAGGAAGGTGGAGCGGTCGATGCCCATGTACTTCTTGCCGTACATGGACTTCTCCACCCAGGCGCCGAAACGCTCCGTCACGTCGGACTTCTCATCCGAGGCCAGGATGAAGGGCAGGTTGTACTTCCTTTTGAACTTGTCGTGGCTGGCGACGGAGTCCTTGGAGATGCCGATCACCACCGCGTCCACCTTGGAGAAGTTGGGCAGCTGCTCCCCGAAGGTGCAGGCCTCCTTGGTGCAGCCGGGCGTGTCGTCCTTGGGATAGAAATAGACGATCACGGTCTTGCCCTTCAGGGCCGACAGGGTCACCGACCCGCCGCCGTCCGTGGGCAGGGTGAAGTCGGGGGCGGGCGAACCAACCTCGAGGCTCATGGACCTTGCGTCTCCTCTCGTCTGGCCGCGAGTCCCGCGGCCGGCTCCTCAACGATCCGGCGGTAATGGGCGAAGGCCCGGTCCGCCGCGCGACGAAGGATGGTTTCCACGGCGGCGAAGTCAATCGCATGTTGATCCCCGCCGTGACCGCCGCCAGAGCCGCCATCCGCGCCACCATCCGCGCCGACCACCCGCGCCAGGGCGCGGCGCAGGGCGAGCGGCGCCTCCGCCGCGTTGAACCGGCCCTCCGTCGTCAGGCGCAGGAAGCCCTGGACCCGCCGCCAGAGCTTCATGGTGTCGATCAGCTCCCGCGCGGTGGCGAGGTCCAGCAGCCCGGTGTCCCCCAGCCACGCCAGCGCGCCGGTGGTGTTGGGGTCCAGCACCTCCGGCCGGTCATGGGCGTGGCGCAGGGTCAGGTACTGGGCGATGAACTGGATGTCGACCATGCCGCCGCGCACGTACTTCACCTGCCAGATGTCGTCGGTCCCGTGCTCCTTGTCGATGCGGGCGCGCATGCTGGCGACGTCGGCCAGCAGCCGGTCCGGATCGCGCGGGGCGGTCAGCACGGCGCGGATCGTCGCCTCAAGCCGGGCCTTGAGGTCCGGCGGGCCGGTCAGCACGCGGGCGCGGGTCAGGGCCATATGCTCCCACGTCCAGGCGCTTTCCGTCTGGTAGCGGCGGAACCCCTCGGCGCTGACGGCCAGCGGGCCGGCGTTGCCCGACGGGCGCAGCCGCAGGTCCACCTCGTACAGAACCCCTTCCGGCGTCTGCGCCGTAACGGCGCCGATCAGGCGCTGGGTCAGCTTGATGAAATAGTCGTTGGGCGCCAGCGGGCGCGGACCGTCGGATTGCGCGGCGTCGTCCGGCACCTCGTAGACGGTGATCAGGTCCAGGTCGGAGCGCAGGCTGAGGGTGCCGGCCCCCAGCCGCCCCATACCGACGATGGCGAAGCCGGCCCCCGCGAAGCGGCCGTGCCGCCGCGCGAACTCCGCCTCCACGGCGGCCTGGAGGTGTGTCAGCCCGATCTCCGCCACGGTGGTCAGGAAGGCGCCGCAGCGGTCGCTGTCGGTGGTGTTGCGCAGGATGTGCACGCCGGCCCGGAATCTCTGGTCGTTGGTCCAGCGCCGCACGAGCAGCAGCACATCCTCGAAGTCGCGCGCCTCCGCCACCACGGCGGCGCAGCCGGGCTCCAGCTCCTCCCGTTCGGGAAGCGGGCCGAAGAAATCGGGCTCCAGCACGGCGTCCAGCACGGAGGGGCGGCGGGCGAGCTGCTGGGCGAGGCGCGGGGCGGTGCCCATGATCTCCGCCACCAGGCTCAGCAGCGGCGGGTTGGAGTAGAACAGGCTGAAGAGCTGCACCCCCGCCGGCAGCTTCGCCAGGAACTCGTCGAACATCATGAAGGCCTGGTCGGGCGTGGGGGTCTCCCCTATCCGCTCCAGCAGTGCCGGCGTCAGCTCCGTCAGGAGTTCCCGCGCGCGGGTGCTGCGGGTGGCGCGGTAGCGGCCGTGGTGCCAGCCCCTGATCTGGGCCGCGACGGCGGCCGGATTGCGGAACCCCAGCCCCTCCAGCGTCTTCAGCGTCTCCGGATCGTCCTCCGTCCCGGTGAAGACGAGGTTGCCGGGACCGGACAGGGGCGGGGCCTCCTCGAACAGGCGGGCGTAATGCTCCTCCACGGTGGTCAGGGTGCTGAGCAGGTCGGCGCGGAAGCGGGCGGGATCGGCATAGCCCAGGAAGGCGGCGATGGCGGCGACCCCCTCGTCCGACTTCGGCAGGGCGTGGGTCTGCTGGTCGTCCACCATCTGGATGCGATGCTCGACCGTGCGCAGGAACCGGTAGGCCTCGGCCAGCTCGTCGGCGGTGCGCCGCTCGACCCGGCCCGCCTCCACCAGCGCGTCCAGGGCGCCGACGGTCCGGGGTACCCGCAGGGACGGGTCGCGCCCGCCGAAGATGAGCTGCTGGGTCTGGGCGAAGAACTCGATCTCGCGGATGCCGCCCCGGCCGATCTTGATGTTGTGGCCGTTCACGGCCGTCTGCCGATGGCCCTTGTGCGTGCCGATCTGACGCTTGATGGAGTGGATGTCCTGGATGGCGGCGAAATCGAGGGAGCGGCGCCAGACGAAATGGCGGATGATCTCCATGAAGCCGGCGCCGGCCTCGCGGTCGCCGGCCACGGGCCGCGCCTTGATCATGGCCGCACGCTCCCAGTTCTGGCCGAGGCTGCCATAGTAGGCCTCCGCCGCCGAGACGGAGACGGCCAGCGGTGTCGCCCCGGGGTCCGGGCGCAGGCGCAGGTCGGTGCGGAAGACGTAACCGTCCACCGTCCGTTCCTCCATCACCCGGACGAGGTCGCGGGCGAGGCGGACGAAGACCTTGGACATCATGTCCGGGTCCACGCGGGCCACCCCGTCGTCGTAGAGTACGATGAGGTCGATATCGGAGGAGTAGTTGAGCTCGCAGGCGCCGAACTTGCCCATGGCCAGCACGATCAGCCCCGACCCGCGCTCCGGATCCGCTGGGTCGGGCAGGGCGATGCGGCCCGCCGCGTGGGCCTGGCGCAGGAGATGGGCGCAGGCGAGGCGCAGCGCCGCCTCCGCCAGGTCCGAGAGCGCGCCGGTGACCCGCTCGAGCCTCCAGGCCCCGGTGATATCGGCGAGGCCGATCAGGAGTGCCGCGCGGCGCTTGGCGATCCGCAGCCCGCGCATAAGCCGCGCCGTGTCCTCCTCGGCGCCATACTCCCGGCGCAAACCATCGAGAAGCTGCGTCAGGGTCGGGTCGAATCCGGCGGCCAGCAGGTCCTTCAGGAAGGCCTGTTCGCGCAGCAGCAGTTCCCCCAGGAACGGGCTGTTGCCGAGCACGGCCTCCAGCAGGGCGCGTCCGCCGGGATCGGCGGCGAGGCCGGCGGCGAATTCAGCAATCCCAGGATCGGCGGCGGCCGCCGCCTCGTGCCATCGTTCCAGGCCGACGGCTGCCCGATTGGCATCCGCCGGGCGGGGAAGGGAAACCGGATTGAACATGCGACCGCCGAAGCGCTATGCCAGCCTGGACAGGGACCGGCGAGGGTGCGCCCCGCCGCCGGGCCCGGTCAAGACCGGCCCATAGTCGTCTGAACGTCCGCGCGAGCCCGATCGCACATGGTCCGCCACACCACCCTGGTCCTGCTCGAGATCGTCGCCGGTCTCCTGGCCATGGCCGTGCTCGCGGGGGGGCTGGTGGCGTGGCGGCTGACCCAGGGCCCGCTGCAGGTGGACGCGCTGACCCCCTATCTGGAGCAGGCGATCAACCGGGATTCGCCGGTGCGGGTGGAGATCGGCGGCACCCGCCTGAGCTGGGCGGGGTTCGGGGCGCCCCTGGACATCCAGGCGGTTGAGTTCGCCGCCTATGGCGAGACGGGCCAGCCCGTGCTGCAGGTGCCGGAGCTGCGGCTGTCGCTGTCGCTGCCCGCGTTGCTGCAGTTCCGGGTGGCGCCGAGCCGGATCGAGCTGGTGCGGCCCCGTCTGAGCGCCGTGCGGACGGAAGCCGGGGAGTTCAGCCTCGACATCCAGCTGGGTGGCACGAACGACCCGGAGGCGGGCCGGCAGTTCCTGGGCCAGCTCGTGGACACGCTGCGCCGCCCGCCGAACCCGCGCGAGCCGTTCGGCGCGCTGCAGTCGGTGCGGATCGTCGACGCCTCGCTGGTGGTGGAGAACCGGCAGCTCGGCGTGACCTGGATGGCGCCGAAGCTTGAGCTGACCCTGATCCGCAACGCCGCCGGGCTGTCGGGCTCGGCGGCATTGGATGTCGATCTGGGCGGCGAGCTGAACAAGGTCGCGGCCGAGCTGGAATACACGGCGGCGAACGGGACCACCGTTGCGCGGCTGCGCTTCGCCGACATCCAGCCGGCCGAGCTGGCGCAGCTCGCCCCGGTGCTGGAGCCTCTGCGATCCGTCGAGGTCGCACTGGCGGGTACGGCGACCGTGCGCGTGGGCCGGGACATGGAGCCGGAGTTCGTCACGCTGGCGCTGACCGGCGGGGCGGGCCGGATCGTCGTGCCGCGCCACCTGCCCGAGCCCGTGCCCTTCGAGGGCGTGTCGCTGGACGGGCGGCTGGAGGATGACGGGCGGCGCCTGGTGCTGGACCGGTTCGCCATCGACCTGGGCCGGCCGGAACTGGTCGCCGCCGGCACCATCAGCCAGGGGCCGGAGGGGTCGGGCGTGGCGCTGGGGATCACGCTGACCGACCTGCCGATGACGGAGCTGCCCCGCCTTTGGCCGGCCGAGGTCAAGGCCGGTGCCAGGAGCTGGATGCTGGAGAACCTGTCGGACGGGGTGTTCGACAGGACGGAGTTCCGCCTGGAAGGCCGGGTGCCGCTGGAGACCCCGTCGGAACTGGTGCCCAGCCTGATCGAGGGGAAGTTCGCCTTCTCCGGCTTCACCATCCGCTACATGGAGACGCTGCCGCCGGTGCGGGGGGTGAACGGCACGGCGACCTTCGATGGCGGCGCCTTCGACATAGCATTGACGGAGGGGCGGCTGCTGGACCTGCGACTGGCGAAATCCGCCGTGCGGGTCTACGGGCTGGACACGCCCAACCACGCCATCGACATCAAGATCCCGTTCTCAGGCCCGGTGGCGTCCGCCCTGGAGGTGCTGGACCATCCGCCGCTGGAGTACGCGCGCAAGGTCAATCTGGTGCCGAAGGAGGTCGGCGGCACGGCGGAGATGTTCGTCCATTTCGCCTTTCCCCTGGTCAGGGACCTGATGTTCGACGATGTGCGGCTGGCCGGGACCGCGACCCTGAAGGATGTGAGCGCCGCCGGGATCGTGCCCGACGTGGCGGGGACGGACGGCCAACTGGACCTGATGGTCGACAACGCGAAGATGGTGGTGAAGGGGGCCGCGCGGCTGAACGGCGTGCCGGCGGAGATCGCCTGGACGGAGCATTTCACCGACACGGCACCGGTCTCGACACGGGTCGAGATCACGGCGCGGCCCGACGATGCCGGTCGCGCGGCGTTCGATCTGGACTTCCCGGACTGGGTCCGGGGCGAGACGCCGGTGCATCTGGTCTATCAACGGACGGCGGACGACCGCGACATCATCGATGCCGAGGTGGACGTCACGCCCGCGACCCTGAACATCGCCCTGATGGACTGGGAAAAGCCAGTCGGCGCGCGGGGGCGGGGGGAGGTGCGGGTCGAGTTCGTCGACGGCAAGCCGCTCAACCTGCCGCGCTTCAAGGTCGTGACCGAGGAGATGCAGGTCGAGGGGCGGGCCCGGCTGCGCGCGGCCGATTACGGCATCGAGCGGCTGGAACTGGACCGCTTCACCCTGCTGGAGGCGACGGACGTGGCCCTGCTGCTGACGGCCGCCGAGGACGGGGCGCAGACGGTCGCGGTCAAGGGGCGGAGCTTCGACGCGCGGCCGCTCAGGGAGGATGACGAGACGCCGCCCGGCGGCGACGACCCGACGGAGGACGAGGCGCCGCTGCGGGTCAGCTTCGAGCTGGACCGGGTGGTGATGGGCGAGGAGGGGCAGGAGATCCGGCGGGCCGTCGGGTCCGCCCGCAACAACGGCCGGTTCTGGGAGGAGGCGATCCTGGACGCGGCGGTGGGGGAGGCGGGCAGCGTGATCCTGCGCTACCGCCCGGACGGGGACACGCTTTCGCTGACGCTGGAGAGCGACGACGCCGGTGCGGCCCTGCGCGACTTCGACGTGCTGCAGCATGTGCGCGGCGGGCGGCTGATCGTGACCGGCCGCAGCGATCCCAAGGACCCGACCAAGACGGTGGCCGGCCGCATCGACCTGCGCGACTACCAGGTGCAGGACGCGCCGGTGCTGGCGCGCATCCTGTCGGCGGCCAGCCCGCGCGGCTTCGCCAACTTCATGAGCGGACAGCCGATCGCCTTCTCCCGACTGGTCGGCGAGTTCCGCTGGCACGAGCGGGGCATCAGCCTGCGCGAGGTGCAGACTTCCGGCTCCGCCGTGGGACTGACGGCGGAGGGCGACATCGATCTCGACGGGGACACGCTGGCGCTGCAGGGGACGGTGGTGCCCTTCTCCACCGTGAACCGGCTGGTCGGGGCGATTCCGCTGGTCGGCGACCTGCTGGTCGGCGGCGAGGGGCAGGGCCTGTTCGCCGCGACCTATACGGTGAAGGGCAAGCTGGCCGAGCCGGACATCGGGGTGAACCCGCTGGCGGTGCTGGCGCCGGGGTTCCTGCGCAACCTGTTCTTCCTGGGCTCGCCCGCCGGCGAGGGCGGTGCGGTGCCGCAGGACCTGCCGCAGCCGACCGGCAAGGCCGACCAGCCGGAGGCGGCTGACCCTACGGCGGGACGGCCCTGAGATGGGACGGGCCTGAACGGCCGGGTCAGCCCCTCGCCGTTAAGCCCTTCGCCGTTCAGCCCCTGGCGCGGGCCTTGCGGGCCGCGTAGCGGGCGTCGCGGGCGGCCTTCTGCTCGGCCTCCAGGGCGCGGGCGCGCTCAGCCTTCTCGGCGGTCTCCGCGATCCTGGCGGCCTCTGCGGCCTGCCGTTCCGCCTCCAGGCGGGCCGCCTCGGCGCGCTTGGCCGTTTCGGCGGCCTCACGGCGGGCGGCGGCCTGCGCGTCCCGTTCGGCACGGCGGGCCTGACGCTCCGCCTCACGGGCGCGGAGCGTCTCCTCGTCGGTGCGGGGCAGGGCGCTGATCCGCTCCTTCACCGCCTGGCGGGCCCGGTTCGCGGCCTGCAGGCGGTCGTTGAAGCTGGAGTTCGGTGCGTTCTTCAAGTCTGGCCGTCTCCCGGCGTGCCGGAGCGCCGCTCCGCCGCCGCGTATCGTTTCATTTGGAGTTGAGCTGGCTTTCGCGCACGACGCGTTCCTGGCCGCTGCTCATGTTCTTGACCCGGTACTGCAGGTCGGTCCCCTCGGCCGGAAGGAGGCGGGTGACCTCGAACAGGCTGGGCGTCCGTTCATGCTCGAACCGGCCGGGGCTGAAGGACAGCTTCTGACCGATGGCGAATTTGTGCGTCTGCATGCGGGGTCCCCCCAGGGTCCTGTCACGGATCCGGAGAGGCCGGAGCCGGAAACGAAAAGGGGCGGCCGAAGCCGCCCCATCCAGCCAGCTCCGAAAAGCGGCTTTCGTGCCGATCAGGCGGCGCGCAGGTTCTCAGCGGCGCTCTTCCCCTTGCGGGGGTCCATGACGGCGTCGAACGAGACCCGCTGGCCCTCGTTCAGCGTGCTCATCCCGGCGCGCTCGACGGCGGAGATGTGGACGAAAACGTCGGCCGAGCCGTCCTCCGGCTGAATGAAGCCGAAGCCCTTGGTCGAATTGAAGAACTTCACGGTACCGATGGTCATGTCTGGTTCCCTCAGGGAGTTGTTCCTGGCGATGTTGCCAGTCGTATCAAATCACTTCAGGAAACGTGCCAGCCCCGAAAGGCTGAGAGCATTCGGCCGTCAGTAGGTTCGATGCCTTGATGATTACGCGGATATTGAAATTCCCGCAACGACTATCGGGTCTTTCGCCGCCCACCACGCTCGTGGCTGGCATGCGTGTGGCGGGAGGCGGACGGCGGCGCGGACCGCAGCCCCCCTCCCGCCGCCCGTCCTCAGGCGACCTTGATCAGCGCGTGGCGCTTCTTGCCCGCCGTCAGCTTCACCGCCCCGTCAGGCGTCAGGTCGGCCGTGCCGACCTTGGCCGCCTCGTCCGTCACGGCGGCGTCGTTGACCTTGGCACCGCCCTGCTTGATGAGGCGCCGCGCCTCCCCGTTGGAGGCGGCGAGACCGGTGCGGGCGAGCAGGGCGTAGAGCGGGATGCCGGCCGCCAGCTCCTCGGCCGCGACCTCCAGCGTCGGCAGCCCTTCGGACAGCGCGCCCTGCTCGAAGGTGCGGCGGGCGGTCTCCGCCGCCGCCTCCGCCGCCTCCGGCCCGCGCACGAGGCGGGTCACCTCGGTCGCCAGGATCTTCTTGGCCTCGTTGACCTCCGCCCCCTGGAGCGCCTCCAGCCGGGCGATCTCGTCCAGCGGCAGATCGGTGAAGAGCTTCAGGAAGCGGCCGACGTCGGCATCCTCGGTGTTGCGCCAGTACTGCCAGAAGTCCCAGTCCGACAGGCGCTCCGGGTTCAGCCAGACGGCCCCCTGCGCGGTCTTGCCCATCTTGGCGCCGGAGGCGGTGGTCAGCAGCGGGGAGGTGAGGCCGAACAGCTCCGCCTCCGCGATGCGGCGGCCGAGGTCCACGCCGTTGACGATGTTGCCCCACTGGTCGCTGCCGCCGCACTGGAGCACGCAGCCGAAGCGGCGGTTCAGCTCCACGAAGTCGTAGGCCTGGAGGATCATGTAGTTGAACTCCAGGAAGGTCAGCGGCTGCTCCCGGTCGAGCCGGAGCCTGACGGAGTCGAAGGTCAGCATCCGGTTGATGGTGAAGTGCCGGCCGACATCCCTGAGGAAGGGGATGTATTCCAGCCGGTCCAGCCAGTCGCCGTTGTTGACCATGATGGCGTCGGTCGGGCCGTCGCCGAAGCGCATCAGCCGTTCGAACGGCTTCAGGATGCCAGCGATGTTGGTGCGGATCGTCCCGTCAGACAGCAGGGGCCGCGCCTCGTCCTTGAAGGTCGGGTCGCCGATCTTGGTGGTGCCGCCGCCCATCAGCGCGATCGGGCGGTTCCCCGTCTGCTGGAGCCGGCGCAGGATCATGATCTGGATGAGCGAGCCGACATGCAGGCTGTCGGCCGTGGCGTCGAAGCCGATGTAGCCGGTCACCGGCCCCTGGCGGAGCTTGGCGTCCAGCGCCTCCAGGTCGGTGCACTGGTGGAAGTAGCCGCGCTCCGCCATCACGCGCAGGAAGTCGGACTTCACCGAGGCGGGGATGGACGGGGCGGACATCTTCTCACTCCTGGACAGGCGGGCGGCTCAGGCGCCGGCGGCACCGTCCACCTTGTCGAAGACGGCCGCCAGCAGCGCGTGAAGCTCGTAAACCCCCCGGCTGCCGGTGGCAAGCCGGTAACCGGCGGCGGTGCCCAGCACCAGCTGCTTGGCATGGGCGGCGGGCTCCCGCCAAGTCTCCTCCGTCCCGGGCTCGCCGCCCACGAAGGCCCGGCGGCAGCGCTCCGCGTCGGTGGCGAGGGCCGCCCGGCAGAGCAGCGGGCGCACGGCGTAGATCCCGCAGGCGCCGTCCGCCTTCAGGAAGGCGCAGGGGATCGCGGCGCGCTGACGCTCCACCGGGGTCAGCCCTCTGGAACGGGCGGCCACGTCCCGCACGGCCGCGACCAGCCGGCGCCGCTCCGCCGGGGGAACCGACTTGTCCAGCCAGGCCGCGATCAGGCTCGCCTCCGGCAAGGTGACGTCCACGCCCTGGTGGCAGCACCAGGCGCAGCCGGCCTTGCAGGCCAGCGGCTTGGGCGGCGGTGCGGCGGATTCCAGGCGCGCCACCTCCGCCTCCAGTTCGGCGATCAGGCGCCGGGCCGTCTCCTTCGGGTCCAGGCCCGCGAGGAAATCCGAGACCATCGCGTCCCGCGCGGCCTCCCCCGTCCGGTCGAGCGGCGGCAGATCGTCTTCGGCGGCGGAGGTCGCGGGCGGAGCCATCCGTTTTCCCTGGCACAGCCCGGCCGCGCGTGCAAGATCGGCACGGTGGCGGCAGGGCGGGCGATGGGGCGGGCGACAGGCATGGAGCGCAAGGTCTTCACGGCGATCGGGCTGATGAGCGGCACGTCCATGGACGGGATCGACTGCGCGCTCGTCCGCACCGACGGGGCCGACTGGGTCGAGACCGGTCCGTTCCTGACGCTGCCCTACGAGCCCGCCTTCCGCGAGCGGCTGCGCGCCGTGCTGGGCGGGCGGGGCGACATCCCGCCGGTGGAGGCCGAGCTGACCGACCGGCATGCCGAGGTGGTGCGGCATTTCCTGCGGCTGGCGGCGCTGGGGCCGGACGAGGTCGACCTGATCGGCTTCCACGGCCACACGATCCTGCACGCGCCCGAGGAGCGGCGGACCTGGCAGATCGGCGACGGCGCGCGGCTGGCGGCGGCGACGGGCATCCCGGTGGTGAACGACTTCCGGACGGCGGATGTGGCGGCCGGCGGGCAGGGAGCCCCACTGGTGCCACTGTTCCACCGGGCGCTTGCGGCGGGGCTGGAGCGCCCGCTGGCGGTGCTGAACATCGGCGGGGTGGCGAACGTCACCTGGCTGGGGCGGGGCGGGGACGAGGTGCTGGCCTTCGACACGGGGCCGGGCAACGCCCTGATCGACGACTGGGTCCTCAAGCACACCGGGGCGGGGTTCGACGCCGAGGGGCAACTGGCGGCGGAGGGGCGGGTCGATGGCCCGGGCCTGTCACGGCTGATGCAGAACCCGTTCTTCGCCGAACGGCCGCCGAAATCCCTGGACCGCGACGCCTGGAACGCCCGGATCGTCGACGGGCTGTCGGCGGCGGACGGGGCCGCCACCCTGACGGAATTCACGGCGGCCTCCGTCGAGGCGGCCCTGCCGCACCTGCCGGAGGCGCCGGTGCGCTGGCTCGTCACCGGCGGCGGGCGGCTGAACGCGACGCTGATGGAGAGGCTGGCCGCCCGGCTGCGGGTGCCGGTGGAGCCGGTCGAGGCGGTGGGCTGGGACGGCGATGCGCTGGAGGCGCAGGCCTTCGCGTACCTCGCCGTCCGGTCGCGCCTGGGGCTGCCGCTGTCGCTGCCCGGCACGACGGGCGTGCCGGCACCCCAGCGGGGCGGGCGGTTCCACCCCCGTCAGGACTGAGTCCGCCCCGCTACTCCGCCACCTGGGCGACGCGGTTGCCCAGCGAGGTGTTGAGGTAGTCGTCCACGATCAGCCCCAGCTCTTCGGACTGGTTCACGAAGAAGTGGTTGGCGCCGGCGACCTTGCGGAAATCGATCTTGATGTCGCGCTGGTGGGACAGCTTGTTGACGAGCTTCGTCACCGCCGCCTCCGGCACGATCTCGTCCTTGTCGCCATGCACGATCAGGCCGGAGGCCGGGCAGGGGGCGAGGAAGCTGAAATCGAACATGTTGGCGGGCGGGGCGATGCTGATGAAGCCGTCGATCTCCGGCCGGCGCATCAGAAGCTGCATGCCGATCCAGGCGCCGAAGGAGAAGCCGCCGATCCAGCAGGACTGGGCGTTGGGATTGTAGGTCTGCAGCCAGTCCAGCGCCGAGGCGGCGTCGGACAGCTCCCCCTCCCCCCGGTCGTAGGCGCCCTGGCTGCGGCCCACGCCCCGGAAGTTGAAGCGCAGCGCCGAGAAGCCGCGCCGGACGAAGGCGTGAAACAGCGTGTAGACGATCTTGTTGTTCATCGTCCCGCCGTGCTGCGGATGGGGGTGCAGCAGGAGGGCGACGGGCGCGTTCGGCACCTTGCTGTGCGAGTAGCGCCCTTCGAGCCGTCCAGCCGGCCCGTTGATGATCACGTCAGGCATCCGTCAGCGGTCCCAGAAAATGGCTGTCTCTCGGCCGGTCGCGCCATACCCCGAACAGGCGTGGGCGCCGGACATGGCACCGAAAAATATCCGTCGGGGGCAATTCTTGACCATGTAGGTGGGGCATTCTATATCGCTCCCATAGGCGTTCCATGGTCTTTCCAACCATAGGTGCCGATGTCGAGCGGTTGACCCCAATCGGGGGCGGGCCGAAACGGGCGCGGAATATACCACGGCGAGAGGCTCAGTGTTCAAGCGTCTTCGCGAAGAGATCGACACCGTTCTCGCCCGGGACCCGGCCGCACGGTCGCGCCTGGAAGTGGTGCTCTGCTATCCGGGCTTCCATGCGGTGCTGCTGCACCGGCTGGCGCATTCCCTTTGGAACGGCGGCTGGCGGCTCGCGGCGCGCTGGGTGTCGCACCTGGCCCGGTTCCTGACCGGGATCGAGATCCATCCGGCGGCGCGCATCGGGCGCCACTTCTTCATCGACCACGGCATGGGTGTGGTGATCGGCGAGACGGCGGAGGTGGGCGACAACGTCCACCTGTACCACCAGGTGACCCTGGGCGGCACCTCGCTGGCCAAGGGCAAGCGCCACCCGACCGTGCACGACAACGTCATCATCGGGGCCGGGGCCAAGGTGCTGGGCGCCATCACGGTGGGCGAGGGCGCCCGTGTCGGCGCCAACGCCGTGGTCGTGGCCGACGTCAATCCGGGGCAGACCATCGTCGGCATCCCCGGCAAGCCGGTCGTGCCGAAGGAACAGCTGAACCAGGATTTTCTCGCATACGGCACACCCTGCGGGGACTTGCCGGATCCGGTGGCGAGGGCCATGTCGGGATTGCTCGATCAGGTTCATGCGTTGAAACAGCGTGTGGAGGAACTCGAACGGCAGCAGGCCGAGGCCTTGCCGCCGCTCGATCGAACCGGCGACGACAGCCGGAACCAGAAAAGCACAGGAGCGGGCTACTAGGTCCGACGGCCATGCGCCGCGACCTTTACGGACGGAGGGGAAAGTGAGACTGAGCACGAAGGGTCGGTACGCCGTGATGGCGATGGTCGACCTCGCCAAGAACAGCAAGGGCCACCCGGTCGCCCTGGCCGAGATCGCCGACCGGCAGGAGATCTCCCTGTCGTACCTGGAGCAGCTGTTCGCCAAGCTGCGCAAGGGCGGGCTGGTGAAGAGCGTGCGCGGACCGGGGGGCGGCTATCTGCTGGCCCATCCGTCCGACGTGATGCGCATCTCCGACATCATCCTGGCCGTGGACGAGCCGATCCGCACCACGCGCTGCGCCGCCAACAGCCCGAACGGCTGCCGGGCGAACAAGACCCGCTGCCTGACCCATGACCTGTGGGAGGAGCTGGGCAACCAGATCCACATGTTCCTGAGCTCCGTCACCCTGGCGGACGTCGTCGAGCGCCGCATCCTGTCGGCCGGTCAGATGATCGTGCAGGACGCGCGCCGGGCGCCGGTCGCGGCCGAGTAAGGCCGGCGACCCGCCCACGGCCGATGCCCGCGGGACCCTATCTCGACTGGAACGCGACGGCGCCGCTCCGGCCTGAGGCCAGGGCGGCGCTTTCGTCGGCGCTCGACCTGATCGGCAATCCCTCGTCGGTGCACGGCTTCGGCCGCGCCGCCCGCCGCATCGTCGAGGACGCGCGCGACGCGGTGGCGGCGCTGGCGGGCGCCGATGCCGCCGACGTGGTGTTCACCGGCGGCGGGACGGAGGCGAACAACCTCGCCCTGCGCGGAACGGACCGGACCCGTGTGCTGGTCGCGGCCACGGAGCACGCGTCGGTGCTGGAGGTGCGCCCTAACGCGGAGATCGTGCCGGTGGACGCGGACGGGCTGGTCGACATGGCGGCCCTGGCGCGCCTGCTGGCG
>JAJUIU010000030.1 GCA_029267445.1 Rhodospirillaceae bacterium | reverse complement strand
GCCCGCCGCCCAACCGCCGCCCTCCGGTCCTGACGCCGTGAAGGGCATCCTGGACCGCCTGAAGCAGTGACCATCGCGGGCGAAAGGCCGCCCCGCATGGCTGCCCGACGCACGGGGCTGTGGCATGCCGGCGATCCCTCCGCTAAGACACGGGGGGAGGGCGTTTCATCGCCTGATGAATTAACGACGCGACGTTTGAACGACTCGGCTTCAGGAGACCGCCCATGCTGAAAGGCAAGGCCGCCATCGTCACCGGCTCGACCAGCGGGATCGGCCTCGGCATCGCCCGCAGCCTCGCCGGTGCCGGTGCCGACATCCTGCTGAACGGATTCGGCGAGCCTGACGCCATCGAGGCGCTGCGGGCGGATCTCGCGGCGGAGTTCGGCGTGCGCGTCGCCTATGACGGCGCCGACATGTCCGATCCGGGGCAGGTGCGCGCCATGGTGGACGGCTGTGCCGCGCGCTTCGGGTCGGTCGACGTGATCGTCAACAACGCCGGCATCCAGCACACCGCATCCGTGGAGGAGTTCCCGACCGACCGCTGGGACGCGGTGATCGCCATCAACCTGTCGGCCGTCTTCCACGGCACGGCGGCGGCGATCCCGCACATGCGGCGGGCGGGCTGGGGCCGGATCATCAACATCGCCAGCGCCCACGGCCTCGTCGCCAGCGTCAACAAGTCGGCCTATGTCGCCGCCAAGCACGGGGTGGTCGGGCTGACCAAGGTGACGGCGCTTGAGCTGTCCGGCACGGACATCACCTGCAACGCCATCTGCCCCGGCTGGGTGCTGACCCCGCTGGTGCAGAAGCAGATCGACGCCCTGGCCGCGCGCGAGGGCATCGCCGAGCCCGAGGCCCGCCTGCGCCTGCTGTCGGAGAAGCAGCCGAGCGGCCAGTTCACCACGCCGGAGCAGCTGGGCGGGGTGGCGCTGTTCCTCTGCTCCCCGGCGGCGGACAACATCCGGGGCGTGTCGCTGCCCGTCGACGGCGGCTGGACGGCACAGTAGGGATAGGCCCGTGAGCAGCAGGACGGTTGGACGCGGCCCCGCCAAGGCGCCGGGGCGGCGCGATGCGGGCGGTGCTGACGGCGCCGCCGGGACCAAGCGGGTCAACCTCGCCCTCCAGGGCGGTGGGGCGCACGGCGCCTTCACCTGGGGCGTGCTGGACCGCCTGCTCGAGGACGGCCGGATCGATGTGGAGGGGATCAGCGGCACCAGTGCGGGCGCCGTCAACGGCGCCATGCTGGCCTATGGGCTGCTGACCGGCGGCCGGGAGGAGGCGCGGGGACAGCTCTACCGGCTGTGGCGGCGCCTCGGCAAAAGCCATGCGGCCGGCCCGCTGAACTGGGGCTGGCCCGGCAGCGGGGCCGCGCACATGGACGGGAACCCCGTCTATGCCGGGTTCGACCTCATGATCCGGATGATGAGCCCCTACCAGTTCAATCCGCTGAACCTGAACCCGATGCGGGAGATCCTGCGCGGGCTGATCGATTTCGACGTGCTGCGGCGGGCCACCGACGTCCGCCTCTATGTCAGCGCCACCAACGTGAAGCGCGGGCAGCTCAAGGTCTTCAAGGGGGCCGAGCTGTCGGTCGATTGTCTGGTCGCGTCCGCCTGCCTGCCCTTCCTGGTCCAGGCGGTGGAGATCGACGGGGAGCATTACTGGGACGGCGGCTACATGGGCAATCCGACCGTCTACCCCCTGATTCATGAGTGCGCGACGCCGGACATCCTGGTGGTGCAGGTGACACCGCTGACCCGGCCGACGGTCCCGACCTCGCCCACGGCCATCGTCGACCGCATGAACGAGATCAGCTTCAACTCGACATACCTGCGCGAACTGCGGGCGCTGGAGCTGATCAACCGCCTGATCGACGAGGGCCGGATCACGGCGGAGGAGGCCGGGGTGCGCCCCATCCGTCTGCACCGGATCGAGGATGAGGCGGGCATGCGCGACCTCGGCGTGTCCAGCAAGCTGAACGCCGACTGGGGCTTCATCTGCCACCTGCGCGACCTCGGCCGCGACGCCGCCGACCGCTGGCTGGCGGAGACCTGGGACAAGGTCGGCCGGGAGAGCAGCTTCGAGGCGGGGCGGTTCTTCGTCTAGACCGCCACCGTCTGCATCGCCTTGCTGACGCTCAGCACCAGGCTGTCGCCCTGGGTCTCGATGGCCTTGGCGCCGGTACGGGGCAGGGGAATCTTCGCCTTGCGGCAATAGAGGATCAGCATCACCGCCACCTCGCTGGCCGCCATCTCGATTTCGCGGTGCTTGGTGGCCCCCACGGCCTGCACCGACACGCCCAGCGTCACCGGGGCGGTGTTGCGGATGAAGATCGGGCCGATGCTGCCGGGCGGCTGCTTCTCGGGGAAGCTGGCGCGGTACAGCTTCACGGCCTCGCGCACGGCCTCGGGCGAGAAGACGATGCGGCGGGTGTCGACGATCATGCGGGACCCTTGAGACGGACGCGCCTCCTTCTAGCGTAGGCTGCCGATCCGGACCAGAGGGCGCTGAAGGGGGGCGCTGCAGGGGGGCGCCTTGGGGGCGCTTGACCCGCATCAATGCCGGGCCGCCCGCCCGGCCCGACAGTGCGTCCGGCCGGGGTGCGGGGCGTCCGTATAGGTCCCGACTTCGGCGTTGCGCCGGTGCGCGAACCGGCCAAACTAGGAACGCCCGCCCCGGTGCTGACGGGCCAACGAAAACGGGAACATACCGGAGGAAGACGTCATGGGCCTTCACGCGGAGCTTCACCGCCGCTCGCTCGCCGATCCGGCGGGTTTCTGGGCCGAAGCCGCCGAGGCGATCGACTGGACGCGGCGCTGGGACACGGTGCTGGACGACAGCGCCGCCCCCCTCTACCGCTGGTTCACGGGCGGCGAGCTGAACACCTGCTGGAACGCCCTGGACCGCCATGTCGAAGGCGGCCGGGCGGATCAGGCGGCCATGATCTACGACAGCCCGGTGACCGGTACCAAGCGCAGCTTCACCTACCGGGAGCTGCGGGACGAGACGGCGCGGTTCGCCGGCGTGCTGCGATCCTTGGGCGTGGAGAAGGGCGACCGCGTCATCCTCTACATGCCCATGGTGCCGGAGGCGGCCATCGCCATGCTGGCCTGCGCCCGCCTCGGCGCCGTGCACAGTGTGGTGTTCGGCGGCTTCGCCCCGCACGAGCTGGCCACCCGCATCAACGACGCCAAGCCCAAGGTGATGGTCTGCGCCTCCTGCGGGATCGAGCCGGGGCGCACCGTCGCCTACAAGCCCATGCTGGATTCGGCGATCGAGCAGGCGACCCACAAGCCGGCGCGCTGCGTCGTCTTCCAGCGTCCGCAGCTGAAGGCCGATCTGGTCCCCGGTCGCGACGTGGACTGGACGGCGGCGATGGCCGACGCGGCCCCGGCCGACTGCGTGCCGGTGAAGGCGACCGACCCGCTCTACGTCCTCTACACCTCCGGCACCACGGGGCAGCCCAAAGGGGTCGTGCGCGACAACGGGGGCCATGCCGTGGCGCTGAAATGGACCATGCAGCACTTCTATGGCGTGAAGCCGGGGGAGGTGTTCTGGGCCGCCAGCGACGTGGGCTGGGTGGTCGGCCACAGCTACATCGTCTACGGCCCGCTGCTGCACGGCTGCACGACAATCCTTTACGAGGGCAAGCCGGTGGGCACGCCGGACGCCGCCGCCTACTGGCGCGTCATCGCGGACCATGGCGTGGTCACGCTGTTCACCGCCCCCACCGCCTTCCGCGCCATCAAGCGGGAGGACCCGGACGGCAAGCTGCTGGCCACATACGACCTGTCGAAGTTCCGCGCCCTGTTCCTGGCGGGCGAACGGTCGGACCCTGACACGGTGCAGTGGGCCGAACGGCACCTGAAGGTCCCCGTCATCGACCACTGGTGGCAGACCGAGACGGGCTGGCCGATCGCCGGCAATCCGCTGGGGCTGGAGCTGTTCCCCGTGAAGTACGGCTCAACCTGCAAACCGCTGCCGGGCTGGGACGTGCGCATCCTGGGCGTGGACGGGCACGAGATGAAGCGCGGCGACATCGGCGCCATCGTCTGCAAGCTGCCGCTGCCGCCGGGCACGCTGCCCACCCTCTGGCAGGCGGAGGACCGCTTCCGCAAAAGCTACCTGTCGGAGTTCCCCGGCTACTACCAGACGGCCGACGCCGGCTTCATCGACGATGACGGCTACATCCATGTCATGGCCCGCACCGACGACATCATCAACGTGGCCGGCCACCGCCTGTCCACCGGTGCCATGGAGGAGGTGCTGGCCGGTCACCGGGACGTGGCGGAATGCGCCGTGATCGGCGTGGCCGACGACCTGAAGGGACAGGTGCCGCTGGGGTTCCTGGTGCTGAAGGCGGGCGTGAACCGGCCGCACGCGGAGATCTGCAAGGAGGTGGTGCAGAAGGTCCGGGACGAGATCGGCCCGGTCGCCGCCTTCAAGCAGGCCATCGTGGTGGACCGGCTGCCCAAGACCCGGTCCGGCAAAATCCTGCGCGGCACCATGCAGAAGATCGCCGATTCGGAAAGCTGGAAGATGCCTGCCACCATCGACGATCCGGCCATCCTGGACGAGATCGGGCAGGCCCTGAAATCCATCGGCTACGCCAAGGCGGGGGGGTGAGCGGCCGGCGGGAGGCCTGGGTCGTCACATTTCCGACACTTTTTCGCCCAGGTCTGTGCAACGGGCTTGACTGCCCCGCTGGCGGCGCATACCGTCACCCCACCTTCGTAAGGGTTGAACGGGCGGGGCTGGGAGGCAGGGCGCGGGGCAACGCGATCCGCCTCCTCAAAAAACGGGCAGAAGCAGACGGGGAGCTCTCGCGAGCTCCCCGTTTCGCTTTCCAGCGGACGCCTGGGATTAGGCGTTGCCGGCCGGGATGGCGGCCGTGGCCTGCTTGGCGCCGCTGATCGCGATGGTGCGCGGCTTCATCGCCTCGGGCACCTCGCGGACCAGCTCGATATGCAGCAGGCCGTCGCGCAGGTCGGCACCAGTGACCTTGATGTGGTCGGCCAGCTGGAAGCGCCGCTCGAAGGCGCGGCCGGCGATCCCGCGATGCAGGTAGGTGGCGGCCTCGGCCTCCGGCTCCTGCTTGCCCTTCACCACCAGCTGGTTGGGCAGGGCGGTGATCTCGATGTCCTCGGCCCGGAAGCCCGCGACCGCCAGGGTCACGCGGTACTGGTCCTCGCCAAGCTTCTCGATGTTGTACGGGGGATAACCGCCGCCGGTCTCGTCGGCCTTCAGCGCGGCCTCGAGCAGGCGGGTCATGCGGTCGAAGCCGACCGTGGAGCGGAAAAGCGGGGAAAGATCGTAGGTACGCATCGGTATCCTCCTTCAGAGCGATACGGTCGTCGAGCGCGGTTGCCGTCCTGGACCCCCCACCATGGGCCGGTCCCCGGTTCCGCGGTCGGCGGACCCCGTCGGGGCGTCCGGCCGATGCGTTGTAGTTAAGATGCGTCCCTTTCCCCTTCAAGGGGCCCCACTTCCGCGCGCGCCCTATCGGCCCGAT
The DNA here is from genome assembly GCA_029267445.1 of Rhodospirillaceae bacterium. Taxonomy (GTDB): domain Bacteria; phylum Pseudomonadota; class Alphaproteobacteria; order Azospirillales; family Azospirillaceae; genus JAJUIU01. The sequence goes on along the minus strand of JAJUIU010000030.1, from coordinate 37,273 downwards.
GCGCGGGACCGGTTGCCTTGGCGAACCGTTAAACCTTACAGTCATCGACGGCACGCGGGGGCCGACCCCGGGAAAGGATGGGCGTGAGCGGGCCGACCGCCTTCTTCAACCGCACCTACGATGAGTGCATGGCGCTGCTCATCGAGACCCGGAACTACGTCGCCTATCACGAGGCCGTCGACCAGCGCTCCCTGCCGCCGAACCTGCGGCTCCAGGCCAGCTACGAGGCGATGCGCGTGACTAGCCGCCTGACCCAGGTGATGGCGTGGCTGCTGGCGCAGAAGGCCGTGCATGCGGGCGAGATGACGGCGCGGGAGGCCGCGTCGGAGGATTACGCCCTGTCCGGCGGTCCCGTCTGCGCCGACCCGTCCGGCCCGGACAACCTGTCCCTGCCGGCGGGCCTGCGGTCCCTGCTGGAACGCAGCCACAGCCTTTACCAGCGGGTGGAGCGGCTGGACGACATGATCCGCCGCAACGTCGTCGCCGCCTGAGAAGAATGCCAACGCGAAAAGGGCGCCGGCTGCGGGCCGGCGCCCTTCGCATCAATGCGGGAAAGGCCGCTTACTTCAGGCCGAAATTGGCGAAGCGCTTGTTGAACTTCGCGACCTGGCCGCCGGTGTCCAGCAGCTTCTGCACGCCCGTCCACGCCGGGTGGGACTTCGGGTCGATGTCCAGGCGCATGGTGTCGCCCGGCTTGCCCCAGGTCGTGCGGGTCTTGAACGAGCTGCCGTCGGTCATGACGACGGTGATCTCGTGGTACGCGGGATGGATATCGGCTTTCATGATCGGCGGTCCCTGAAACGAAGGCGCGTCTATAACCGAAACCGTACCCGCTTGCAACCGCCGCCGCGTGGCGTCATTTGCATGTCCGGTTGCCCCGATCGCGGGGCGGCGGTAAGGACGGTGCCGATGACTGGCGCCGCCGGAGCGTTCCCTTGACCTTTCGCGACACATCACGGGACCAGACCGCCCGGGACCAGATAGGCGCCGACGGACCGGAGGCGCGGCGGCGCGACCTGCGGCCGTTGCTGCGCGTCGTGCCCTTCCTGACGCCCTACTGGCCGCAGATCGTCATCGCCTCCGTCGCCCTCGTGGTCGCGGCGGCCACCGTACTGGGCATGGGCAGGGGCTTGCAGACCCTGGTGGACCGGGGCTTCGCCGCCGGAAACCCGGACCTGCTGGACCAGGGCCTGCTGGTGCTGTTCGGCGTGGTGGCCCTGCTGGCGGGCGCCACCTTCCTGCGCTTCTACATGGTCTCCTGGATCGGGGAGCGGGTGGTCGCCGACATCCGCAAGCGCGTGTTCGACCATGTGGTGGGCCTCTCCCCCGCCTTCTTCGAGACGACCCGGACGGGGGAGGTGATGTCCAGGCTGGTGGCCGACACCACCCTGCTGCAGACCGTGGTCGGCACCACCGTCTCCATCGCCTTGCGCAATTCGCTGATGCTCGTCGGCGGCATCGCCATGCTGGCGCTGACCAACGCGCGGCTGACCGGGCTGGTGCTGCTGGTGGTGCCGCTGGTGGTTGTGCCCATCATCGTCTTCGCCCGCAGGGTCCGCACCCTCAGCCGCGCCAGCCAGGACCGGGTGGCCGATGTGGGCAGCACGGTGGACGAGGTGCTGACCGGCATCCGCACCGTGCAGGCCTTCGGGCACGAGCCGCTGGAGCGGGCCCGCTTCGACCGCCGGGTGGAGGAGACGGTGGCCGTCAGCCTGCGCCGCATCCAGGCCCGCTCCCTGCTCAGCATGATCGTCATCTTCCTCGCCTTCGGGGCGATCGGCGTCATCCTCTGGGTCGGCGGGCACGACGTGCTCAGCGGCCGCATCACGGCGGGCGAGCTCAGCGCCTTCGTCTTCTACGCCGTCGTCGTGGCGGGGGCCGTCGGCGCCCTATCGGAGGTGATGGGCGACCTCGCCCGCGCCGCCGGCGCCACCGAGCGGCTGTTCGAGCTGCTGGCCACCCGCTCGCCGATCGAGGCGCCGGCGAACCCTGTGCCCATGCCCGTGCCGCCGCGCGGGGCCGTCCGGTTCGAGGATGTGGTGTTCCACTACCCCTCCCGCCCGGACCTCGCGGCGCTGAACGGCCTCTCCTTCACGGTGGAGCCGGGGGAGACGGTGGCCCTCGTCGGCCCCAGCGGGGCGGGCAAGAGCACCGTGTTCCAGCTTCTGCTCCGCTTTTACGACCCCAGGGGCGGCCGCATCCTGATCGACGGGGTGGACGTGCGCGCGGCCGACCCGGCCGACGTGCGCGCCCGCATAGGCCTCGTCCCGCAGGACCCGGTGATCTTCTCCACCGACGCGCTGGAGAACATCCGCTACGGCCGCCCCGACGCGAGCGTGGAGGAGGTGCGGGAGGCTGCCCGCGCCGCCCATGCGCTGGACTTCCTGGAGGCCCTGCCCCAGGGGCTCAATACCTTCCTGGGCGAGAAGGGGGTGCGCCTCTCCGGCGGGCAGCGCCAGCGCATCGCCATCGCCCGCGCCATCCTGCGCAACCCGCCGCTGCTGCTGCTGGACGAGGCGACCTCCGCCCTGGACGCCGAGTCCGAGCGCTATGTCCAGGACGCGCTGGAGCGGCTGATGCGCGACCGCACCACCATCATCATCGCCCACCGCCTCGCCACGGTGCTGAACGCGGACAAGATCTGCGAGCTGGACGAAGGGCGCCTCGCCGCCGTCGGCACCCATGCCGAACTCATCCGCCAAGGCGGCCTCTACGCCCGCCTCGCCGCCCTGCAGTTCGACCAGGCGGCGGCGGATTGAGGGCTTACCGAGGCTTGCGGTGGCCTGGTCATCCGGCTACCTTTTGGTGAACAAGGGCGCAAGGGGCGGCCGTATGCTGCGCGATCTCGGGGTGACCATCCTCTATGGCCTGACCGTCGTCTGGCTGTTCTGGGCGACTGTTCTTGCCGTCCTCGGCCAGCCGCTTGTCGTCGCCGTCCTGTCATTCGCGGCCATCTTCGGGGCGGGCTTCCTGATCGTGAAGCGCCGGCGCGGGACCGCGTGGACCTTCCTTGCGGTGCTCGGCGCCCCGCTCGTCTATGCGGTGCCGTCTCTCGTCACCCCGTCCGAAGCCGGGCTGCCAATCCAGGCGCTGGTGGGCTACATGGTCGGCAGCGGCAGCCTCTTCGTCCAGCTCGTCCTGTCTCCGTTCCTCCCCTTCGGTCCCTCGGCCGACGGGCTTGGAACCGAGGCCGTGCGTCAGGACCAGTAGGTCGGGTTGACGGGCAAGCCTGAAGCCCAACGCCTTCCAACCGCCAGCACCCCTCAATGCGACCCGCCCTCCAGGTACGCCGCGCGCACCTCGGGGTTGGCCAGAAGCTCGCGGCCGCCGCCCTGCATCACCACCTGCCCCTGGGCCAGCACATAGGCCCGGTGGGCGAGTTTGAGGGCGTGGTAGGCGTTCTGCTCCACCAGCAGGATGGTCATCCCCCGGCTGCGGTTCAGCTCCGCGATCACGTCGAAGATGCGCCGGATGATCAGCGGGGCGAGGCCCAAGGACGGCTCGTCCAGCAGCAGCAGGCGCGGCCGGCTCATCAGCGCGCGGCTGATGGCCAGCATCTGCTGCTCCCCGCCCGACAGCGTGCCCGCCCGCTGGTCCCGCCGCTGCTTCAGGATCGGGAACAGGTCGAAGCAGTAGGCCACATCCGTCTCGAAATGCGCCGGGTCCGACAGGGTGGCGCCCAGTTGCAGGTTCTCGAACACCGTCATCCGCGGGAAGATGCGCCGCCCCTCCGGCACCTGCGCGATGCCCAGCTTCGCCGTCTCGTGCGGCGGAAGGCTCACGATGTCCCGCCCTTCGAAGGTGATGCTGCCGGAGGCCGGGCGGGGATTGCCGCAGATGGTCATCAGCAAGGTGGACTTGCCGGCCCCGTTGGCGCCGATCAGGGTGACGATCTCCCCCGGCGCCACGGTCACGTCCACCCCGCGCAGCGCCTCGATCGGGCCGTAATTCGTGCGCACGCCCTTCAGTTCCAGCATCGGCGCCGTCATGCGCGCGGCCCTTCCAGCTCGGGCATGTCCTGGGCCACCTCCGGCGGCACCTCCGCCTCGTCCGGCTCGCCCAGATAGGCCTTGATCACCCGCTCGTCGGCGCGGATCTCGGCCGGCGTGCCCTCGGCGATCTTCTTGCCGTGGTCGACCACGTGGATGCGGTCGCTGATCCCCATCACCAGGCTCATGTCGTGCTCGATCAGCAGGATGCCGATGCCGAACTCCGCCCGGATGCCCTGCAAGAGCTCGCCCAGCGCCGCCGTCTCGCGCGGGTTCAGGCCGGCCGCCGGCTCGTCGAGGCACAGCAGCAGCGGATTGGTGTTCATCGCCCTGGCGATCTCCACCCGCCGCTGCACGCCGTAGGACAGGTTGCCCGCCTCCTCGTCGGCCACACGGGTCAGGTCCAGCCGCTCGATCCAGAAGCGGGCCCGGTCCAGGGCCGTCGCCTGCGCGTCCCGCCAGCCCTTCAGCCCCAGCAGCCCGGCGATGGAGAAGGCGGATTTCCGCATCAGCTCCGTGTGCTGGGCCACCAGCAGGTTTTCCAGCACCGTCATGCGCGGGAACAGGCGGATGTTCTGGAAGGTGCGCACCACGCCGTAGCGCGCCACGGCATAGCCGGGCAGTGCCTGCAGCTCGACCTCGCCCTTGCCCGGGTGGCGCAGCAGCAGGCGCCCCGCCGTGGGCCGGTAGAACCCGGTCAGGCAGTTGAACACCGTGGTCTTGCCGGCCCCGTTCGGGCCGATCACGGCGGTGATGCGGCCCCGGTCGGCGGTGAGGTCGAGCGTGTCCACCGCCACCAGCCCGCCGAACCGCATGGTCAGGCCGGACACCTCCAGCAGCGGCGCGCTCATGATCCCACCCCGCGCACCACGGATTCCGCCGGCTGCTTCCCGCCCGCCAGGGTCAGGGTGGGTTCGCGGCTGGAGATCAGGCCCCCCGGCCGCCACACCATCACCAGGATCATGGCCGCCCCGAACAGCAGCATGCGGTAATCGGCGAACTCCCGCGCGAATTCCGGCAGCAGCACGATGAAGGCCGCGGCCACCACCACGCCGATCTGGCTGCCCATCCCGCCCAGCACGACGATGGCCAGGATGATGGCCGATTCGATGAAGGTGAAGCTCTCCGGGCTGACGAAGCCCTGGCGCGCCGCGAAGAAGCAGCCGGCCAGCCCGCCCATCAGCCCGCCCGTGGCGTAGGCCGACACCTTCACCAGCACCGGGTTGATGCCCAGCGACCGGCAGGCGATCTCATCCTCCCGCAGCGCCTCCCAGGCGCGCCCGATGGGCAACCGCCGCAGCTTCCACACCGCCCAGGCGCAGACCAGCACCAGCAGCAGGACGATGAAGTAGAGGAACATCATCCGGTGCTCGCTGGAGAACGCGATGCCGGTCACCTCATGGAAGCTCTGCTGTCCCTCCTGCGGCCGGCGGTCGAAGGACAGGCCGAACAGGGTGGGGCGGGGGATGCCGCCCACACCGTTCGGCCCGCCGGTCAGGCTCTGCCAGTTCAGGATGACGATGCGGGTGATCTCCCCGAACCCCAGCGTCACGATGGCGAGATAGTCGCCGCGCAGCCGCAGGATGGGGAGCGACAGCAGCACCCCGAACAGCGCCGCCACCAGCCCCGCCATCGGCAGGGCGATCCAGAAGCCGAAGCCGAAGAACTTCGCCAGCAGGGCGAAGGTGTAGGCGCCGATGGCGTAGAAGGCGACGAAGCCCAGGTCCAGCAGGCCCGCCAGACCCACCGTCACGTTCAGCCCCGTCGCCAGCAGGATGTAGATCAGCACCGTCATGCCGAGATCCAGCACGTAGCGGTCGCTGAACGGCAGGAAGGGCAGCGTGACGGCGAAGGCGATGGCCGCCGCCGCGAAGGCCTTGCCCAGGGTGCGGCCTGCCGCCTCCGACACCAGCGGGCCCCTGGCCTCGGTGCGCCGCCTGCGGGTGCTTACGGCATCGGCGGCGAAGCCGAAAAGGATGCGCCCGGCGAACACGATCGCCACGGCCCACAGCACCCAGTCCCAGCGGGTGGCGACCCGCAGGCCGACATCGGTGTTGATCGTGGTCAGGCCGATGAAGGGGACGGCCAGTAGCAGGGCGACGAAGGCGGCCAGGGCCGCGTCCTTCAGCCGGTCGGGAAGGGTGCGCGCCATCGCCGCCTCAGACCTTCTCGATGTCCGGGCGGCCCAGCAGGCCCGTGGGCCGCAGCACCAGCACCAGGATCAGTATGGAGAAGGCGGCCACGTCCTTGTAGGCGCCGGAGACATAGCCGGTGAAGAACGCCTCGATGAGCCCGATCAGCAGCCCGCCCAGCATGGCGCCCGGCAGGCTGCCGATGCCGCCCAGCACGGCCGCCGTGAACGCCTTCAGCCCGGCCAGGAAGCCGATGTAGAAGTCGATCACCCCGTAATACATGGTCACCAGCACGCCCGCCACGGCCGCCAGGGAGGCGCCCATCACGAAGGTCAGGCTGATGGTGCGGTCGACGTTGATGCCCAGCAAGGCCGCCATGGTCCGGTCCTGCTCGCAGGCGCGCTGGGCCCGTCCCAGCGGCGTCTTGGCGATCAGCAGGGTGAACCCCGCCATCAGCGCCACCGTCAGCAGGATGATGAAGGCCTGGATCCAGGTGATGGACAGGGCCATGTTCGGCCCCTCCCAGATGGTGAATCCACCGGTGATCACGGGCTGCAGCGGCTTGGGCCGCGCACCCTGCGTCAACATCACGTAGTTCTGCAGGAAGATCGACATGCCGATGGCGCTGATCAGCGGGGCCAACCGGCCCGACGCCCGCAGCGGCCGGTAGGCGACCCGCTCCACCGCCCAGCCATAGGCGGCGGTGAACCCGATCGCCATGACCAGCACCAGCAGCAGCGCCAGCGGCACCGCCGTGATCCCCATCAGCGCCATCAGGCTGAACCCGGTCACGCCGACGAAGGCGCCGACCATGTAGATTTCGCCATGGGCGAAATTGATCATGCGGATGATGCCGTACACCATCGTGTAGCCGATGGCGATCAGCCCGTAGATGGCGCCCAAGGTCACGCCGTTGATCAGGTGCTGGAGGAAAAGCCCCAGCTGCGCCCCCGCGTCCATCGACCCCGTCCCGTTCCCCGTGGCTCAGCGCCTGTTCTTGGCCCGCGCATGCTTCAAACGCGTTCACCCGCCGGCCGGGCAAGCTATCGCGCGCATCCGGAGGGTTCAAGGATGGGATCGGGCGGGGGGGCCGGTGCAAGGCGGCCCCACCCTTCGACAGGCTCAGGGGGAGGCCGACCGGGACGGCTGGAGCATTCAGGAACGCCGAGCCACCACAGTAGCCCTCACCCTGAGCCTGTCGTCGCTTTAGCGGACGCCGTAGGCGACTAGGGCGAGGGCGCTAGCGCAGGCGGACCGAGATCGCGGGCAAGGCCACCGCACCCTCCACCTCCCCCCACCCGCCCGCCTTGACAAAATTCCTATCCTGCCGCACCCTTCCTGTGAAGCTCGGCGTACCGCGCCCGCAGCCGCCATGCGGCCCGCCATCCCGCCCGTGCGACAGGCGACGGATAATGGGGATTCGGTTGCATGGAGTCGCACCGTGTCGCACGCCCCGCGCCCGGCGCGGGGCGCCCCGGTGAACCCACGCGCCCCGCGCATGGCTCGCGGACGCCTCCAGAGTCGCGCCCCCGGCACCCCGGCAATGCGGGCGGGGCGGGCGGCGGGCGTTGCCTGCCAACCGGGTTGCTGTTAGGTTCCGCGCCGCTCAGTTTTCATCGGAAGTCGGGTGCCATGAAGGTCAACGCCAACGAAATGCGCAAGGGCCACATCCTGGAAGAGGGTGGCAAGCTGTACATCATCACCGGGACCCAGATCGTGCAGCCCGGAAAGGGCGGCGCCTTCATCCAGCTCGAGATGAAGGAGGTGAAGACCGGCACCAAGAACGTGATGCGCTTCCGCACGCAGGAGACGGTCGAACGCGCCCGCCTGGACGAGCACGAGATGACCTTCCTCTTCTCGGAAGGCGACCAGTACACCTTCATGGACCAGACCACGTTCGAGCAGATGACCATCCCCGGCGACCTGATCGGCGACGGCAAGGTCTTCCTGCAGGAGAACATGCCGGTCGTGGTCCAGACCTACGAGGGCACGCCGCTGACCGTGGACCTGCCGCAGACGGTGACGCTGACCATCACCGAGGCCGACCCGGTGGTGAAGGGGCAGACCGCCTCCTCCTCCTACAAGCCGGCCCTGCTGGAGAACGGCGTGCGCGTGCTGGTGCCGCCGCACATCGAATCCGGCACCCGCATCGTCGTGCGCATCGAGGACGGCACCTACCTGGAGCGCGCCAAGGACTGAGTTTCCGGCCGGCGCGGGTTCCCGCGCCGACCCCAATCGTTGCGGCGCCCGCGGGCAATCGCGGGCGTTCTTGCTTTCCGTGTCTTGGACATCCGGTAGAGAGAGAAGAGGGGAGCCATGGCAGCCCGTTCGGCCGTCATCAATGTCATGACCCGTGCCGCGGAGAAGGCGGGACGCGCCATCCTCCGCGATTTCGGCGAGGTCGAGCAGCTCCAGGTCTCCCGCAAGGGCCCGGCGGACTTCGTCTCGGCGGCCGACCGGAAGGCGGAGAATTTCGTCCGCCAGGAACTCCAGAAGATGCGGCCCGACTTCGGCCTGCTGATGGAGGAGGCCGGCGCCATCGTCGGCAAGGACCCGTCGCACCGCTGGATCGTCGATCCGCTGGACGGGACCACGAACTTCCTGCACGGCCTGCCCCACTGGGCCGTCTCGATCGGGCTGGAGCGCGACGGGGAGATCGTCGCCGGCGTCATCTACGATGCCGTGAAGGACGAGATGTTCTGGGCGGAAAAGGGGGCCGGGGCCTTCCTGAACCACAAGCGCCTGCGCGTCTCCGGCCGCCGCGTCATGGCCGACGCGCTGGTCGCCACCGGCATCCCCTTCAAGGGCCATGGCGACGGCCCGGTATTCACGGCCCAGCTCAACGCCGTGATGCCGGAGGTATCGGGCATCCGCCGGCTCGGCTCCGCCGCCCTCGACCTCGCCTATGTGGCGGCCGGGCGGTTCGACGCCTTCTGGGAGATGGACCTGAAGCCCTGGGACGTGGCGGCGGGCGTCATCATCGTGACGGAGGCCGGCGGTTACGTGACGGAGATCGGCGGCGGCCGCAACCCGGCCGGCGGGGCCAGCGTGCTGGCGGCCAATCCGGCGCTGCACCCGCAGCTCGACACGCTGATCCGCAACGCCACGCCGACGGCGAAGCGGAGCGTGGCGGGCTGATCCCCGGCCGCGCCCCGTCGCCCCCGCCATGGCCCAAGGGGTGGGGCGGGGTTGAGGCGGCCGCGGGCCATCGGGTAAGGTCGCGGGCGTTCGGTCCATCCGTCGCACGGCCGCCGTCACGCGGCCACAATCCGCAGGACCATTGGACGCCCGAAGGACTGTTGGAATCCCGTGACCGCGAACCGCCCGCTCCACCCCGTGCTGCTGCTGACCGCCGCCCTGCTGCTGGCGCCGCAGGCGCGCGCGGCCGACGCCCCGGCGGCGCCGGCTCCGGAAATCCGCACGCCCGCCGCCCCCCAACGCCCGGCCGTGCGGCCTCCGGCCATCGCCGTGCCGCAGGCGCCGGTGCTGCCGGAGATGGCGGTGCCGCAGGCCGCCATCCCGCCGGGCATTCCCGACGCGCCTCGCAGCGAGCTTCCCGTCCGCCCGGCCCAGACCGCCGCCCCGCTGTCCAGCGTGCCCGCCGAGTTGCTGTCGAAAAGCCGCGTGACGGTCGCCTTCGCCGAAGGGTCCGACGCGTTGGACGACACGGCGCGCAAGGCGCTCGACGCCATCGCCCTGCGGCTGGCCGCCCGTCCGGAGGAGCGGCTGGAACTGCGCGCCCACGCGCCCCGCGCGGGCGACGACGAATCGCCGGCCCGACGGCTGTCGCTCGCCAGGGCCAAGGCCGTGCGCGAACACCTTCTGGCCAAGGGTGTCGCCAAGCAGCGGCTGATCGTCTTCGCCCTGGGCAGTCGCGGCGAGGCCGACCTCGACCGCGTCGATCTCGCCTTCAAGTAGGGGGACCAGCTTGTCGACCCTTTCAGCGGAGCCGCGCAGACAGCCCCCGCCCGATGCCGGGGAAAGCGGAACGCCGCCCGCCCGGCCGGAGAAGTACCTGATCCGCATGGGCGTCTTCCTGGCGGCCGTGATCGCCGTGGTCATCGTGCTGCTGCCGGCCATCGAGACCGCCTTCATGGCGAACCCGGCCCTGAACGGGCTGATCCTGGGCTGCTTCCTGCTCGGCATCGTCTACATCGTCCGGCAGGTGCTGACGCTCAGGCCCGAGGTGGCGTGGCTGGAGACCTACCGGGCCGGGCGCACGCCGGAGGAGGACCCCCCCCGCCTGCTCGCCCCCATGGCGCGCATGCTGCGGGAACGCAAGGGGCGGCTGACCCTGTCGGCCGTGGCCACGCGGTCGCTGCTGGACGGCGTGGGCGCCCGGCTGGACGAGGGGCGGGAGCTCAGCCGCTACCTGATCGGCCTGCTGATCTTCCTGGGCCTGCTCGGCACCTTCTGGGGCCTGTTGCAGACCGTGTCCGCCATCGGCGGCGTGATCGGCAGCCTGCGGGTGGAGGGTGGGGATGTCGGCTCCATGTTCGGCGACCTCCAGCAGGGCCTCCAGGCGCCGCTGGCCGGCATGGGCACCGCCTTCAGCTCGTCCCTGTTCGGCCTCGCCGGATCGCTGGTGCTGGGCTTCCTGGAACTCCAGGCCAGCCAGGCGCAGAACCGCTTCTACACCGAGCTGGAGGACTGGCTCGCCGGCGCCACCCGCCTGTCCAGTGGCGGCCCGATGACCGACACGGGCGAGGGCGGCTCCGTCCCCGCCTACCTCCAGGCGCTGCTGGAGACGACGGCGGAGAGCATCGAGCGGCTCCAGTACACCATGGCCGACACCGAACAGGGCCGCCGGGCGCAGAACCAGAACCTGATGCTGCTGACGGAGAAGCTGTCCACCCTGTCCGACCAGATGCGGGCGGAGCAGACGCTTCTGGTCAGGCTGGCAGAGGGGCAGATGGAGATGCGGCCCGTCCTCCAGAAACTGGCGGACGCCCTGTCGGGCGGCGGCAACATGGGCATCGACGAGGCCACCCGGACCCATATCCGGAACCTGGAGCTCTACACCGCCCGCCTGCTGGAGGAGTCGGTACAGGGCCGCGTCCAATCGACCGCCGAGATCCGGAACGAGATCAAGATACTGGCCCGCACCATCGCCGCCCTCGGCGAGGACCAGGGGCGCTGATCGATGGCCTTCCTCAGGCGCGGCAACCGCCAGCAGATGGACATCTGGCCCGGCTGGGTGGACGCCCTGTCCAGCCTGCTGATGGTTATCGTCTTCCTGCTGATGGTCTTCGTCGTCGCGCAGTTCTACCTGTCCAACGCGCTCCAGGGCCGCGACCGTCAGCTCGCCCAGCTGAACAGCCGGATCGCGGAGCTGGCCGACCTTCTGGCCCTGGAACGCGACAACGCCGCCCGCCTCCAGACCGACATCGCCCAGTTGACGGAACGGCTGCGCAGCACGCTGGGTCAGAACGAGGAGCTGCAGGCGATGATGAACGCGCTGGCCGGGGAGCGTGACGCCCTGGCGGCCCGCATCGCCGGGCTGGGCGACGAGGCCGCCCGGCGCGAGGCGGAGCTATCCCGGGCGCTGACGGCCGAGCAGGAGATGTCCGCCGAGGCGCGGGCGCAGGTGGAACTGCTGAACCAGCAGATCGCCGCCCTCCGCCAGCAGCTCGCGCAGATCCAGGAGGTGCTGGAGGCGACGGAGGCCAAGGCGCGGGAGCAGGAGGTCCAGATCGCCGACCTGGGCAAGCGGCTGAACGCGGCGCTGGCCGGGAAGGTGGCGGAACTGAACCGCTTCCGCAGCGAGTTCTTCGGCCGCCTGCGGCAGGTCCTGGGCGAGCGGGAGGATGTGCGCATCGTCGGTGACCGCTTCGTCTTCCAGTCGGAGGTCCTGTTCGCCAGCGGCAGTGCGGAGCTGGAGGCGGCGGGCCGGCAGCGGCTGGCGCAGCTGGCAGAGACGCTGAAGCTGATCGCCGCCGAGCTGCCGAAGGACCTGAACTGGATCCTGCGGATCGACGGTCACACGGACAATGTGCCGATCCGGTCCGAGCGGTTCCCGTCGAACTGGGAGCTGTCCACCGCCCGCGCCATCAACGTGGTGCAGTTCCTGATCGGGCAGGGCATTCCGCCGGAACGGCTGGCCGCCACCGGTTTCGGCGAATATCAGCCGCTGGAGACGGCGAACACGGCCGAGGCCCGCGCCCGCAACCGCCGGATCGAGATCAAGGTGGACGCGCGCTGATCAGCGCCACGCCCCCACCAGTTCAACCTCCCGGCCGCCCAGCCCCCGCTTGAAGGCGGTGACCCCGGGGGCCTGATCGGGCAGCAGGCCGCCCAGGTCGAGTGCCTGGCGGCCCTGGGCCTTCAGTTCAAGCGCCGCCCGCCAGAGCAGCAGATTGTGGGCCCGCGTCCTGCGGCCCTCCCCACCGGTCCAGCCGACCTGATATGTCGCTGCGGCCCCGTGGCCCAGCATCAGCAGCCTGGCCACCGGTTCCCCGTCCTTCAGCGCCCGCAGCACCAGGATGTCGCCGTCCTTGTGCATGGCCGTGCGCAGGCGGGTCAGCAGGGCGCCCGACGGGCCCCGATAGCCCTTCGCGGCGCGGTCCTCCAGGTACCGGTCGGTCAGCCAGGGCAGCAGCAGGGCGCCGCTCCGGTCCACCTCGACCGTCAGCCCGGCGCGCTCCGCCTGGTTGAGCGCGTTGCGCCACTTCTGGGCGAGGCCCTTGCGCAGGGCGGCCTCATCGGGCGTCAGGTCCAGCCAGATGGTGCGGTATCCCGGACCGTCGATCCGCTTGAAACCCGCCCAGCGCAGGATGGCCGCGTTCTCCTCCGTCGCCTCCAGTTCGGGGACCAATGCCGTCCACTTGGTCGGGCCGGACGGGTAGTCGGCGCGGAGCTGTTTCAGGACGGAGGCGATCACGGCGGGCTTCGCCGCCTCCGGCCGGATCAGCGGGCCCCGGTGCAGGCGGGCGACCTTGACCACGCCGAACGCCTTCTTCTCCATCATGACCACGATGCCGATCGGCCGGTCCGCCAGTTCGATCACGCCCAGTCGGGGCTTCCATTTCTCCACCGTCAGCATGGCGGCAGCATAGCCAAAGCTCTGCGTCACCGTGCTGTGCGGCACCTGCTTCAGCAGCGCATACCATTCCGGCACGGTGCCCCGGTCCCAGACGATGCGGATGGAGGGAAGGCTCTCTTGTGGCATTCGGCAGGGTTCGGACGGTTGACCGCGCCCGGCGGGATGCTCAGGGTGGGGCGCCGGGACGGTTGACCGCCCCTTGATGCGCATGATGCACGGCATGACCCAGCACGCAAACAGCACGCGTCTCACCTGGTGGCACCCGGATGCCTTCGCCCGGCGGCGGGCCAATCTCGACGGGCGGCAGCGGGTGACGCGGGCGGTGCGCGCCTGGTTCGAGGCGGAGGGCTTCGCGGAGGTGGAAACGCCGGCCCTTCAGCTCTCTCCCGGCCTGGAGGTGCATCTCAGGGCCTTCGCCACGGAGCTTGTGGGCCCGCATCCGGACGACCGGCTGACGCTGCATCTCCACACCAGCCCCGAATTCACCATGAAGAAGCTGCTGGCGGCGGGGGTGCCGAAGCTGTTCCAGCTGGCCCATGTGTTCCGCAACGGGGAGCGGTCGGCCACGCATCACCCGGAGTTCAGCATGCTGGAATGGTACCGGGCCGGGGCCGGGTACCGGGACCTGATGGCGGACTGCGTGGCGCTGACCCGCGCCGCCTGTGGCGCCGCCGGTGCCGACAGGCTGCGGCGCGGGGAGGCGGTGTGCGATCCCTTCGCGGATTGGGAGGTGCTGACCGTCCAGGACGCGTTCGCCCGCCATGCCGGGATCGACTTGCTGGAGACGGCACCCGACCCGCTGCGACCCGACCGGGACAGGCTGGCGGCGGACTGCGCCCGGATCGGCATCCGCACCGCCTCCACGGACAGCTGGGAGGACCTGTTCTTCCGCGTCGCGCTGGAGCGGATCGAGCCGCATCTGGGCTTCGGCCGGCCGACCTTCCTGACGGACTACCCGGTGTCCATGGCAGCACTCGCCAGAGCGAAGCCGGAGGATCCGCGCGTGGCTGAGCGGTTCGAGCTGTACGCCTGCGGGTTGGAACTGGCGAACGCCTTCGGGGAGCTGACCGACCCCGCCGTGCAGCGTGCCCGGTTCGAGGCCGACATGGCGGAGAAGCAGCGGCTCTATGGGGAGCGCTATCCGCTGGACGAGGAGTTCCTGGCGGCACTCGCCCTGATGCCGGAGAGTGCCGGCATCGCGCTCGGATTCGACCGGCTGGTGATGCTGGTCACCGGGGCGGAGCGGATCGAGGACGTGCTGTGGGCGCCGGTGGTCGATGTCAATCGATAGCAATCGCTATGCCAAACACAATCATGAAAAACACTGAGAATACGGTAGCAAGCCAAGCAACGTCAAAATGGTTCATTCGCTCCTTGACCAGACCATAAATTTCTTCTCTTGCACTTTCCGTGAATTTGAACTCTTCGCCATTTTGGAGCGTGGATGGGGAAAAATCGAACCATTTTATTCTCATGATGACAATGCAAAACGTAACCGCCAGAAAAATAGAGGCTGCGGACAAAAGAAAAACTGCCCATTCGAAATTGCTAAATGTATTTCTTATATCTTTCTCCGATATAAAGAATGCCAGTACCGCAACAAGAATAGAGTTAAACTGCAGAAGCATGCCCGCCTTTATGTCTACAAGCCTTAGGCATGCACCAGATTCTTCAAGAAAATCATTGTCCTCGCGAGCAAGGCGCCCGCGACTGCGGCAATGGTTAAGGAACGTGCCGTAGGTAAATTCCATATCAAAAGATTATCTAAATCGTGAGTGTAAGGGAAGTAAATTCGCGTTTAGAGAGCATTCGGTGCTGCGATGTCCGTCAGCCCGCCATCGCAGCGTTGAACGCCTTCACCGCCGCGTGCGGTCCGTCCGGATGGCTCCACACGCCGCCGCAGACGGCCAGGAAGTCCGCACCGGCGCGGACCAGCACGGGTGCCGTCTCCACCGTGATGCCGCCGATGGCGACGCAGGGGATTTCCATCATCTCCTGCCACCAGGTCAGGATCTCCGGGTCGGCCTTGGCCTTCGGGTCCTTGGTCGCGGTCGGGAAGAAGGCGCCGAAGGCGACGTAGTCGGCCCCTTCCTCCCCGGCCACCATGGCGAGGTGGCGGCTGTCGTGGCAGGTGACGCCGATCATGGCGTCGGGGCCCATGATGCGGCGCGCCTCACGGTAGGGCGCGTCCTCCTGGCCGACATGGACACCGTCGCAGCCTGTGGCCTTCGCGAGGTCCGGCCGGTCGTTCATGATCAGGGCGACGTCGCGGGACTGGACCACCGGGCGGATCGCGTCGGCGGCCCGGCGGATCGTGTCGTCATCCACACCCTTCAGGCGGAGCTGGACGGCCGCCACGTCGCCCGCGTCCAGCGTGCGGGCCAGCAGTTGCGCGAACGCCGCCGGCTCGAAGGCCGGCGGCGTCAGCAGGTAGAGGCGGCAGTCGGGCAAGCTCACTCCTTGCCCTGGTAGATGCGGACCAGCTTGTCCAGCAGGGCCAGCGCGTCCTCGCGGGGGCGCTGGAAGGCGTTGCGGCCGATGATCGAGCCGTTGCCGCCGCCGTCGCGGATGGCGCGGGCGTCCTCGAACACCGCGTCCTCGCCCTTGGTGGCGCCGCCGGAGAACACGACGATGCGGCGGCCGTTGAAGCAGGACTGCATCACGTGGGCCACACGCTCCGGCAGCGTGCCGATGGGAACCTGGGTCTTCTCGTAGACCTTCTTGGCCTCGGCGTTCTCGAGGTGCGCCGTCGGCAGCTTCACCTTGATGATATGGGCGCCGAGCAGGGCCGCCATGTGGGCGCCGTAGGCGATGACGTCGACCGCCAGCTCGCCGTCCTTGGAGATCGTGCCGCCGCGCGGATAGGACCAGATCACGGTGGCGAGGCCGACGGACTTCGCCTCGGCGCTCAGTTCCCGGATTTCCTCGTACTGGTCGTACGCGGCATCGGAACCGGGATAGATGGTGAAGCCGATGGCCGAGCAGCCGAGGCGCAGGGCGTCGTCGATGCTCGCGGTCACCGCCTGGTCCGCCGCCTCCTTGGCGCGGGCGAGGCTGTTGGCGCTGTTCATCTTCAGGATCAGCGGGATGGAGCCGGCGAAGGTGGACGCCCCGGCCTCCATCGGGCCCAGGGGAGCGGCATAGGCGTTCAGCCCGGCGTCGATGGCGAGCTGGTAATGGTAGTGCGGATCGTAGGCCGCCGGGTTCATCGCGAAGCTGCGGGCCGGGCCATGCTCGAAGCCCTGATCCACCGGCAGGATCACCATCTTGCCGGTACCGCCGAGACGGCCTTCCATCAGCATGCGGGCGAGGTTGGCCTTGGTGCCCGGGTTGTCGCTCTCATACCAGGAGAGGATTTCCTTCACCTTGCGGGTCAGCTTCATGGCGGGTTCCTGCCTTGTGGTGGGGACGGCCTTGGACGGCCTTTTTGGTCGCGGGCTTGATAGCCCAGCGGTTGGTGCAATGCAACGGGACCGGGGGACCTAACCGGAGGCGGGTACGCCGGTCAGCCAAGCGGTCACCGCATCCCGGCTGCGGCGGATTCCGCGCAGGTCCAGGACGCGTCCGATGGGGCGATGAAGCCTGGACCCGGCCTGGGCGGCGATGTCGTCCAGTCGCGCGGTCACGTCGTCGGGGCCGTTGAAGGCGATGTCGGCGCACCCGGCGCGGATGGCGGCCAGCACCTGGCCCGGCGCCTGCCCGCAGTCGAGCACGGCAACGAAGGCCACGTCGGGGTACTCCTCCCGCAGGATGGCGACCAATGCCGTCCACCATCCGGCTCCGGCATGGCCCGCCGCGCCCGGCGCGCTGACGAGGGTCATCGGCACACCGAGGTGGCGCGCGACGGCGAGCGGGATGCGCGCCTCTTCGATGCCGTGGATCCGGACCGCAGGGGGCAGGTCGGCCGTCAGCTCTTGGCCTCCGGCGTCTCGACCGGACCGCCCGCATTCTTCCATGCGGTGAACCCGCCCTCGACATGGGCGACGTTGTCCAGTCCCATGTCCCTGACGGTCTTGGTCGACAGGGCGGAGCGCCAGCCGGCGGCGCAGAAGAAGACGAACTTCTTCGGCTGGTCGAAGACGTCCTTGTGGTACGGGCTTTCCGGATCGACCCAGAATTCCAGCATCCCGCGCGGCGCGTGGTAGGCGCCAGGGATGCGGCCATCGCGTTGCAGTTCCCGGATGTCGCGGACATCGACGAACTGGACGCCGGGGTCCCCATGCAGGCGGATCGCGTCGGCCGTCGGGATCGTCTCCACCTCCGCCATCGCGCGATCCACCAGGGCCTTCACGCCTGTCTTGATCGGCATCGTCGTTTCCTCCCGTTGCGGATGCCGATTGTCCTCCTTGCCCGACCGGCGTCAACCGGGGATCGGGGAACCCCACCGAAGGGGCCCCCTGTTGACCTGGGTCATGGATCGGACGCGGCACCCGTCGCAGTGTCCGCCAAACCGTTCGCCGCCCGTACGGAAACGACCAGATCGAGCCGCCATGCGCCGCCCCGTGATCCTCACCATGCTGCTTCTCACCGTCGCGGGTGCCGTCGGCGGCTGGTATCTGCTTGACGCAAAGACCCCGGCGGTGGCGGTCGCGCCGGTCACGACGGGTCCGGTGGTGCAGGCCGTCTACGCCAACGGGATCGTCGAGCCGGTGACCTGGGCGCGCGTGGAGCCGCTTCAGGCCGCCCGTATCGTTGAGATCGCCGTGCGAGAGGGGCAGGTGGTGGAGCGGGGCGCGCTGCTCGCCCGGCTGGACCCGGTCGAGCATATGGCCGATCTGCGCCGGATCGAGGCGAACCAGCGGTTCCTGGAGGCGGAGGTGGACCGGCAGCGTCGCCTCGCGAAGCAGGGCATCGCGGCCACACAGGCGCTGGAGCGTGCGGAGAGCGAACTGGCCCAGGTCCGTGCCCAGGCCGAAGCCGAACGGCTGCGCCTGGAGACCTTCGTCCTGCGCGCGCCCATTCCCGGCGTGGTTCTGCGGCGGGACGGCGAACTTGGGGAGATCGCGCGGCCGGGCGAGCCGATGTTCTGGGTCGGGCAGCCGGCGCCGCTGTGGGCCGTCGTCGATGTCGACGAGGAGGATATCCCGCTGGTGGACCAGGGCCAGCGCGCCCTGATCAAGGCGGACGCCTTCCCCGGTCAAGCGCTGACGGGAACCGTCGCGGAGATCACGCCGAAAGGAGACCCGGTCAACAAGAGTTATCGTGTGCGCCTGTCCCTGCCGCAGGACACGCCGGTGCGGATCGGCATGACGGTGGAGGCCAACATCATCGTCCGCGAGGAGGCCAAGGCCCTGCTGGTCCCCGACACGGCCATCGTGTCCGGCGGGGAGGGGGCTTATGTGTTCGTGGTGCGTGACGGGGTCGCGACCGCGCGGCCGGTCGATGTCGGCGTCGTCGGGGAGCTGGCGGAGATTCGAAACGGTCTGGAGGAGGGCGAGGCGGTCATCGTGAATCCCCCGGCAGCCCTGGCCGACGGGGCGCGCGTTCGGGCGGGGAGCTGAGCCATGGCCCTGCCGCTCGCCCTCGACGTCGCCGTGACGCACCTGCTGGGCCGCAAGCGGCAGACGGTGGTGTCGGTGCTGGGGGTGGCCCTGGGCGTCGGGTTCTTCATCGCCGTCGCCGCCCTGATGCAGGGCTTCCAGACCTATTTCCGGCAGACCATCATCGACGTGTCGCCACATGTGATCGTGTCCGACGAGTTCCGGGAACCGCCCGTGCAGCCGGTCGAAAGCGCCTATCGCGGCGGGGCGGTCGACCTGCGCGGCCTGCGCCCCGAGGATGAGCGGCGCGGCATCCGCGACAGCCGCGCCATCATCGACGCCATCGACCGCATCCCCGGGGCCGAGGTTGCGGCCACCCTGTCGGGCCAGGTGGTGCTCCGTTTCGGCGGCACGGACGAGGCGGCGACCCTGATCGGCATCGAGCCGGACCGCGAGGCCCGGGTCACCACCCTGGCCCAGGACATCGAGGCGGGCAGCCTGGAACGGCTGGAGACGACGGCGAACGGCATCCTGCTCGGCCGCCAGCTGGCCGACACCCTTGGCGCGACACTGGGGGACAGCCTGATCGCGGTCACGCCCGCCGGGGTGACGCGCCGTGTGACGGTGGAGGGCATCTTCCACACCGGGATCGAAACACTCGATTCGAACGTCGCCTACACGCTGCTGAAGCGGGCGCAGGTGATGCAGGACCGGATCAACGTGGTGAACCAGATCCGCCTCAGGCTGGACGACCCGAACCGCGCGCCGGAGGTCGCCCAGCGGACCGAGGCGCGTTTCGGCTACAAGGCTGAAAGCTGGCAGGAAACCAACCAGAACATCTTCCAGATCTTCACCATCCAGAACGCGATCATGTACTCGATCGTGGGCGCCATCCTGGTGGTGGCCGCCTTCGGCATCTTCAACGTCATTTCCACGGTCATCTTCGAGAAGACGCGCGACATCGCCATCCTGAAATCCATCGGGCTCACGGAGGGTGACATCCGGCGCATCTTCCTGATCGAGGGGCTGATCGCGGGAATGATCGGGGCGCTGCTGGGTTGGGCCGTCGGCTATGGGCTGACGGAGGTCCTGGCGAGCATCCGGTTCGACTTTTCCGCCGATCCGGAGGAGAACCGGTTCCACCTCGATTATTCGCTGCTGCACTACGCGATCGGGGGCGGCTTCGCCTGCGCGGCTGCGGGGCTAGCCGCCTGGCTGCCGGCACGACGGGCCGCCAAGCTGAACCCGGTGGAGATCGTCCGGGGGGCGGCCTGATGGCGCCGGTCCTGGAAGCCCGTGACGTGGTCCGGGTGCTGCCGGGCGAGGTTCCGGTGACGCTGGTCGCGGGCATCACCCTGTCGATCGGCGCCGGGGAGTTCGTCGCCATCACCGGCCCGTCCGGCTCCGGCAAGTCGTCGCTGCTTTACCTCCTCGGCCTGCTCGACCGGCCGACGGAGGGGGCGGTGCTGGTGGAGGGCCGGGACACGGGTGATCTCTCGGCGGCGGAGATGGCGCGGCTTCGGTTGGAGAAGCTGGGATTCGTCTTCCAGTTCCATTTCCTGCTGCCAGAGTTCTCGGCGCTCGCCAACGTGCTGATCCCGATGCGCAAGTTGGGCCGGTTCGGGGATGCTGAGATGCGCGACCGGGCCTTGGCGCTGCTGGGCAGGCTCGGCCTCGAGGACCAGGCGCACAAGCGTCCTGACCAGCTTTCCGGCGGGCAGCGCCAGCGTGTCGCCATCGCCCGGGCGCTGGCGAACGACCCCAAGGTCGTGCTGGCGGACGAGCCGACGGGAAACCTGGACACGAAGAACGCGCAGATCGTGTTCGACATCTTTTCCGGCTTGGCCCGCGACAGCGGAACCACGGTCGTCACCGTCACCCATGACGAGCACCTCGCCGCCCAGGCCACGCGCCGTGTGCATCTGGTGGATGGCCGGCTTGTCGATGGTGCCGCCGGCTGAAGCCGCGCCGTCCGCATCCGGCTCCCACTCGCCAAACGGCGCGCCGTCGTGGCAGCATCCCGCCCCGGTTCCCCCAACGAAAGAAGGATGGGGCACGGATGCGGAGGGTGGCGATGGCGGCTGCGGTCGCGGCGGCGGTGCTGGTGGACGATGGACAGGCTGGCGCGCGGGAGGCGAAGCCGTCCCTGACGGCCGAGGCCATGTGGGAGCTGAAACGGATCGGCCAGCCGGCCCTGTCCCCCGACGGCCGGTTCGCGGTCGTGACGGTGACCGGCTTCGAGCTCGCCACCGAGAAACGCGACGGGAATCTCTGGCTGTTCCCGACGGACGGAAGCCCGCCCCGGCAACTCACCTTCGATCCCGCCGGCGAGTCCGAGGCGGTGTGGAGCCCCGACGGCAAGCACATCGCCTTCATCGCCAAACGGGGGGAGGACAAGGCCGGGCAGGTCTATGTCCTGCCGATCGAGGGCGGCGAGGCGCGCCGGGTGACGAACGTTCCCACCGGCGCGCGGCTGCCGAAATGGCTGCCCGACAGCCGCCGCATCGCCTTCGTCACGAGGGTCTGGCCCGACCTCGACAGCTGGGAGGCGCAGGGCAAGCGGCTGAAGGAGCGCGAGGATTCGAAGATGACGGCGCGCGTCTGGGACAAGGCGCCGATCAGCCATTGGGATCATTGGATCGACGACCGGCGGACGCACATCTACGTCCAGGCGCTGGACGGTGGCGAGCCGCAGCCCGTGACGCTCAACAGCGGCCATGACGTCCACTGGCGGGAGCCGGGCGGCCACCCCTATGACGTGTCGCCGGACGGGAAGGACATCGCCTACACCGTCAACAGCGACGAGACGGGTGTCCGCGCCAACATCGACATCGTCGTCACCGCCATCGAGGGCGGCCGGTCGGTCAAGATAACGGATGCGAACAAGGACGGGCCGGACGCGGACCCGCTGTTCAGCCCGGACGGCAGGCACCTCGCCTTCGTGCAGCGCCGGACCTATGGCAAGTGGGTGGAGAACGGCAAGCTGATGCTGTACGACCGGGCCAGCGGCCAGACGCGCGGCCTGACGGAGCAGTGGGACCGGTCCGCCGGCGGTCTGATCTGGGCGCCGGACGGCAGCGCGCTCTACAGCTCCATCGATGACGCGGCCACTCACCGCGTCTACCGCTTCGACGTGAAGGGCGGAGCGCCGGTCCCGGTCACCAAGACGGCCAGCTTCGGCGAGCTGGAGATGGCGGGCGGCGTGCTGGTGGGCACGCGCCAGTCGTTCGGGGAGCCGCCGACCCTGGTCCGCATCGATCCGAAGACCGGGGCCGTGACGCAGCTGTCCCGGTTCAATGACGACAAGCTCTCCGGTGTCGCCCTGGGGCGGACCGAGAGCGTCACCTACAAGGGTGCGAACGGGGCGGACATCCAGATGTGGGTGACGTACCCGCCGGGCTTCGATCCGAAGAAGAAGTACCCGCTGTTCCTGCTGCTGCACGGCGGCCCGCATGTCGGCATCACCGACACCTGGCACTGGCGCTGGAACGCGCAGGTCTTCGCCGGCTGGGGATATGTCACGGCGTGGCACAACTTCCACGGCTCCAGCGGGTTCGGCGAGGCCTTCGCCGACAGCATCAACCCGAACTGGGCGGACATGCCCTACGAGGACACGATCAAGGCGGCGGAATGGTTCGCCGCCCAGCCCTGGATCGACGCGGAGCGCATGGTGGCGGGTGGGGGCAGCTACGGCGGCTACCTCGCCAGCCTGATCCTGGGGCGGGAGCATCCGTTCAAGGCGCTGATCGCGCACGCCGCCGTCTACAACCTCTACACCCAGGAGGCGG
The DNA here is from genome assembly GCA_029267445.1 of Rhodospirillaceae bacterium. GTDB lineage: Bacteria > Pseudomonadota > Alphaproteobacteria > Azospirillales > Azospirillaceae > JAJUIU01. The sequence continues at coordinate 14,842 of JAJUIU010000030.1, read as the reverse complement.
CGGATTACGGGGCGTCGAAGGACCGCTTCGGCGAGTTCTGGGAGCGGCCGGAGCAGTGGCAGTACATCAGCCCGCACATGCACGCCGGCAACTTCAAGACGCCGACCCTGGTGATCCACGGCCAGCGCGACTACCGGGTGCCGGTGACCCACGGGATCGAGCTGTTCAACATCCTGCAGAACCGGGGTGTGCCCTCCCGGTTCGTCTACTATCCGGACGAGAACCACTGGATCCTGAAGCCGCAGAACTCGGTCTTCTGGTACGCCCAGGTGCGGGAGTGGATCGAGCGGTACGCGCCGCCGAACCGGCCGGAGGAGGGCTGAGCGCGGCCGGGCGGGCCGCCGGGCGGCGGCTCAGCGCGGCAGGTCCTCGGCCAGGATGGTCATGTTGAAGGCGTAGGAGACGTCGCCGTCCTCCTCGTCCCGGTAGAGGGTGCCGACGAACTCCCCGCCCACGGTCACCTCCACCGGCTGGCCCTTCTTGGCCGGCGGCACCACGGCGATCTGCTGATTGCCGAAGGTGCGGCGGAGATAGGTCTGCAGCTTGGCGATCTCGTTCGGGGTCATCGTCGTCCTCTTCCTTCTTCCAGGCCCGCCGCCCCGGCGCCGCCGGTCCCCAAGCGGGGGCGGCGGCACCGGGGCGGGCGGCCGCGTCGTCAGCCGACCTTGTGCATGGCGATGGCGGTGTCGCTCATGCGGTTGGAGAAGCCCCACTCGTTGTCGTACCACGACAGGATGCGCACGAAGGTGCCGTCGATCACCTTGACCTCGTTCAGCGCGAAAATCGAGCTGTGCGGGTCGTGGTTGAAGTCGGTGCTGACCAGCGGCTCGTCATAGACGCCAAGTATGCCCTTCAGCGGGCCGTTCGCGGCCTCCGTCACCAGCTTCTGGATCTCCTCGGCCGAGGTGGCGCGCTTGGCGACGAACTTGAAGTCCACCACCGAGACGTTCGGCGTGGGCACGCGGATGGCGGTGCCGTCCAGCTTGCCCTTCAGGTCCGGCAGCACCTTGCCCACGGCCTTGGCGGCCCCGGTAGAGGTGGGGATCATGTTGAGCGCGGCGGCGCGGGCGCGGTGTAGATCCTTGTGCATGGTGTCGACCGTGTTCTGGTCGCCCGTGTAGCTGTGGATCGTGGTCATGAAGCCGTGGTCGATGCCGATCGCGTTGTGCAGCACGTAGGCGACCGGGGCGAGGCAGTTGGTGGTGCAGGACGCGTTGGAGACGATCCGGTGCTCCGGCGTCAGCTTCTGATGGTTCACGCCGTAGACGACGGTGATGTCCTCGTCCGTGGCGGGGGCGGAGATCAGCACCTTCCTGGCACCTGCGGCCAGATGCTTGGAGGCGCCCTCGCGGCTGGTGAAGATGCCCGAGCACTCCATGGTGATGTCGACGCCCATGGCCCCCCAGGGGAGCTGGGCCGGGTCGCGCTGCTGCACGCAGGCGATGCGGTGGCCGTTGACGACGAGGTCGGTGCCCTCCACCGCCACGGTGCCGGGGAAGCGGCCGTGCACGCTGTCGTACTTCAGCAGGTGGGCGTTGGTCTTGACGTCGGCGAGGTCGTTGATGGCTACGACGCTGATGTCGTCGCGCCCGCTCTCGTAGATGGCCCTGAGCACGAGACGGCCGATCCGGCCGAATCCGTTGATCGCAACCTTGACTGCCATGGTCTTCCTCCGCTCGTTCTGGGGTGGCGACGGCCGGACAGGGGGCCGTCGCGGCGAAACGTTCCCCGGCGAAGTAGCGAAACGGGGCGCGATGGGCAAGGGCGCAGGCGGCCCGGGCCGCCATGCGTATGGCGCAGGGACCGACGCGACCGTCCAGCGCCGGACGCGCGGCATGAAGCACGGTGAAACACCACGAAACATTCTTCGCGTTTTCCGGCGGATGTTTCGCGGGGAGGCGAGCAAGGGGGGCCGCCCAAGGAAGGATTCACCACGGCGGCGCGGCGGCGCTGCGGTAGGGAGATCGCTTCGAGAGGCCGAAGCGGGTGGAAGCACCCCCTCTCCTGGCCTCTCCCCGGGGGGGAGGGGCAGCCGGGGGCGGGTCAGCCGGGTGGGGCGGCGAACTGGATGTTCTTGGGGTTGATGTAGACGACGTCGCCGTGTTCCAGCTCGAACGGCGTCAGGAGATGCCAGCCGTGGCCGCGGAGGTAGGCGTCAACCTCCTCGAACAGGGGCGCCCCGTCGTAGATCTGGACGCGGGAGACCTCCACCTCCATGAAACTGGCGGCCTCCAGATAGGGGCCCATGCCCCTGAGGCAGAGGAGCTCCGCCCCCTGGATGTCGATGACGAGGGCGTCGACCTCGTCCGGCGGGATGTCGAGTTCGCGCAGGACGGATTCCAGGGTGCGGCTCGGCGCCTCCACCACTTCGCCCGTTTCCGCCACGGTGCCGGCCCCGAAGACTTCCGCCATCATGGGCGTGGCCCCGAAGATGCTGGAGGAGGCGCCGTTGTTGCTGAACCGGCGCAGGGCCACGGTGTCGCCGTCGCGGTCTGTGATCATGGCGTGGACCACGACATGCTCGGTCTTGCCGTTGGACCCGTTGCGGATCGTCTCCATCAGGCGGGGGATGATGGCGGGGTCGCCCTCCACCCAGACCACCCGCCGGCAGCCCACCGCCTCGTAGAGCACCAGCTCCTGCCCGATATGGGCGCCGACATGCACCAGCGTGTCCACCGTCCGGCCGGTGACGCCGCGGAGCAGGTGGTACAGGGGGAGCTGCGGGCTGACCACGTGGTAGGACGACATGAGCGCGGCGCATCCAGAGATTCGTGCCGGGCGGGGGCCGGGGCGGCCCCCCGCGCGCCACGCCGGGGAGGCTACAACCGGGCGCGCACCGCGTCCACAACCGCCTCCGCCGTGATGCCGAAATGGCGGTAGAGCTCCTGGTAGGGCGCGCTCTCGCCGAAGCCCGGCATGCCGATGAAGACGCCGTCCGGCCCCAGCCAGCGGTCCCAGCCGAAGCGGACCATCGCCTCGACGCCCACGCGCACCGTGCCGGGGCCGAGCACCCGGTCGCGGTAGTCGGCCGGCTGCTCGGCGAACAGCTCCCAGCTCGGCATGCTGACGACGGCGGTGCCGATGCCCTGGGATTCCAGCGTCTCGCGGGCGGCGACGGCGATGGAGACCTCCGAGCCGGTGGCCATCAGCGTCACCTTGCGCGGGCCGGCCGCCGCCTCGCGCAGGACGTAGGCGCCCTTGGCGCTGAGGTTCTCGTCAGTGTGGTCGGTGCGGACGGTGGGCAGGTTCTGGCGGGTGAGCGCCATGACGGAGGGGCGGGTCATGTCCTTCAGCGCGATCTGCCAGCACTCCGCCGTCTCCACCTGGTCGGCCGGGCGGAAGACCAGCAGGTTGGGGATGCAGCGCAACGCGGCCATGTGCTCCACCGGCTGGTGGGTCGGCCCGTCCTCCCCCAGACCGATCGAGTCGTGGGTCATGACGTAGACCACCCGCTGCTTCATCAGGGCGGAGAGGCGGATGGCGGGGCGGCAATAGTCGGCGAAGGTGAGGAAGGTGCCGCTGAAGGGGATCAGGCCGCCGTGCAGGGCCATGCCGTTCATGGCGGCGGCCATGGCGTGCTCGCGCACGCCGTAATGGATGTAGCGGCCGCCGTAGCTGCCCTTCTGCACGATGCCGGCGTTCTTGGCCTTTGTGTTGTTGGAGCCGGTCAGGTCGGCCGAGCCGCCGATCAGCTCCGGCACGGCGGGGACGAGCGCGTCCAGCACGTTGCCGGAGCAGACACGGGTGGCCAGCGACGGCTTCTCGGCCGAGGCCTTGCGCTTGATCCCGGCCACGATGGCGTCGGCGTCGGGCGGCAGGGCGCCGGTGACCGCGCGGTCGAACAGGGTGCGCGTGCTGTCGTCGGACGCCTTGAGGCGGGCCTCCCAGGCGTCGGCGGCGGCCGCACCCCGGCGGCCGACGGCACGCCAGGCGGCGCGGATGTCGTCCGGAACCTCGAAGGGACCGTGCGCCCAGCCGAGGTTCTTCTTCGCCCCCTCGAGCTCCGTGGCACCCAGGGGCGAGCCGTGGCTGCTGGCGCTGCCGGCCTTGGTGGGGGCGCCGTAGCCGATGGTGGTGCGGCAGGCGATCAGGGAGGGTGCCTCGGTGGTGCGGGCGTACTCGATGGCGGTGGCGATCTGCTTGGGATCGTGGCCGTCGATCTCCCGCACCTCCCAGCCATAGGCGCGGAAGCGGGCGCAGGTGTCGTCGGTGAAGGAGAGGTCGGTCGGCCCGTCGATGGAGATGCGGTTGTCGTCCCACAGCACGATCAGCTTGCGCAGGCCGAGATGGCCGGCGAGGGAGGCGGACTCGTGGCTGACACCCTCCATCAAGTCGCCGTCGGACGCGATGACGTAGGTGTAGTGGTCGACGAGATCGTCGCCGAAGCGGGCGTTCAGGATGCGCTCGCCAAGGGCCAGGCCCACGGCGGTGGCGATGCCCTGTCCCAGCGGGCCGGTGGTGGTCTCGATGCCGGCCGCGAGGCCGTATTCCGGATGGCCGGCGGTGCGGCTGCCGAGCTGGCGGAAGCGCCTGATCTCCTCCAGCGGCATGTCCTCGTAACCGGTCAGGTGCAGCAGGCTGTAGAGCAGCATGGAGCCGTGGCCGGCCGACAGCACGAAACGGTCGCGGTCGGCCCATTTCGGCCGCCGGGCGTCGAACTTCAGGAAGCGCGAGAACAGCACGGTCGCCACGTCGGCCATGCCCATCGGCATGCCGGGATGCCCGGACTTCGCCGCCTCCACCGCGTCCATGGAGAGGGCGCGGATGGCGTTGGCCATGCGGTCGTGGGACACGCCCTCGATCAGGTCGCCGGCGGCGGAGGAGGGGGCGGACGCGGATGCGGACATGGTGCGTGAACCTTTCGGGGCGACGCGGTCGGAAAGGGGCGGCCGGCCGACACGGGACCGGGGCCCGGCGCGCGGACGGGCGCAACTTGCCGCCCGCACCCGCCCCCGTCAAGCCAAGCGCGCCCACGGCGGAGGCGGGGCGGGAATGCGCCCGGCGGCCCACGGGCGGAAAGGCGGCCCGCCGCGGTTGACAGTCCCCGCCCGGTCGCTTACGCCAACGGAGTATCGCCCCCGATGGAGCCCGCATGATCGAGGTGCAGGAGCTGCGCAAGAGCTACGGCAAGACCATGGCCGTGGACGGGCTGAGTTTCCGGGTCGGGGCGGGGGAGATCGTGGGGCTGCTGGGGCCGAACGGGGCCGGCAAGACCACCACCATGGAGATCCTGGAGGGGCTGCGGCGGCCGGACGGCGGCACGGCGATCGTGCTGGGCCGCGACGTGCTGAAGGGGCTGGACCCGGTGCGCACCCGCATGGGTGTCGTGCTGCAGACGGGCGCCCTGCTGGAGCGGGCCAAGGTGGGCGAGCTGATGAAGCTGTACGCCCTGATGTACCCGAAGCCGCGCGACGGCAAGGCGCTGCTGGACCGGGTGGGCCTGACCGACAAGAAGGACGCGCTGGTGGGCGGACTGTCCGGCGGGCAGAAGCAGCGCCTGGCCATGGCGCTGGCCCTGACCGGCGACCCGGACCTACTGTTCCTGGACGAGCCGACGGCCAACCTGGACCCGCAGGGCCGCGCGCTCCTGTGGGACATGGTGCGCGAGCTGGTGGTGGAGGGGCGCGCCCAGGGCCGGCAGAAGGCCGCACTGCTGACCACCCACAGCATGGAGGAGGCGCAGAGCCTGTGCACGCGGGTCGCCATCGTGGACGGCGGCAAGCTGCTGGCGATGGACACGCCGTCGGCCCTGATCAACGCCATCTGCCCCGGCGCCCACATCACCTTCGAAACGGATATGGGCGAGACCGAGGCCGGCGATGGGGAGGCCGGGGCCGCCGACTTCGCGCGCATCGAGGGGTTCGAGGCGGTGGAGCCCTGGGCCGGCGGACGGCGGGTGCGTCTGTCGGGGTCGCGCCTGGAGCCGATGCTGGCCAGCCTGATGGCCGCGCAGGCGGCGCGCGGCTTCGCCATCGGCAACCTGTCGGTGGAGCGCAACTCCCTGGCGGACGTGTTCCTTAAGCTCACCGGCCGGGAACTGCGCGACGCATGATCCGCCGCATCTCGCTTCTGCTGCTGCTGGCCCGCATCGGGCTCTACGACTGGCTAGGCAGCCCCTGGCGGGTGGTGGCGCAGATCATGCTGCCGCCCGTCTATGTGCTGGTGCTGCCGGCGCTGATCCTGTGGAACGGGCTGGAGCAGCCCGCCGCCCGGCTGGCCGTGGCGGACATGGGCAAGGTCACCGAGGAGATCCGCCCGTCGATCCGGTCCATGGAGTGGGTGATGGGCTCCCGCATGGACGAGGACGAGGCGATGCGCCGGCTGGGCCAAAGCCAGTTCGACGCCGTGCTGGTGCCGAAGCCGGACGCGGCGGAGCCCGACGGGCCGGTGCCGGTGGAACTGCGGGTCCGCGACACGGACTTCTATCTGTGGTCCCTGCTGGAGGCGGTGGTGGAAGGCGGCGGGGCCGGGACGGGTGCCCGCGTGCTGCTGGCGCCGGAGCGGGAGGCGGAGGAGGGCACCCCGCCCGGCATCGTCGCCGGGTTCCTGGCGGTGCTGTCCATCTTCGGGGCGGCGGGCGTGCTGCAGCAGGTGCACGCCGACCGGCTGGCCGGCTGGTCCAGCTTCCTGCGCATCGCCCCCATCGGCAGCGGCCTCGCCATGAGCGGGCTGGGCATCGGGCGCTATGTCGTGAACCTGCTGGCGACCGCCTATCTGCTCTGGCTGATCCACATGATCGTCGGCCTGCCCGACGCCATGGACTGGCCCCGGTTCATCGCGGCCATCGTCCTGGTGGGAAGTCTTTTCGCCCTGATGGGCGTGGCCCTGGGCGTCTGGGTGCCGGCCTATCGGGGCAGTGCGGAGACGGCGATGCAGCTGGTCTGGCCGGTGCTGATGCTGCCGTCGCCGATCTTCTGGGACGCGGCCTCCTTCGACGTGCTGCGCCCGCTGGTGCTGGCGAACCCCGTCACGCCCAGCTACGACCTGCTGCGGCTGACCCTGGGGGCGGAGACGGCGACCTACGCGCCGGCCGTCGCCTGGACCCTGACCCTGCTGTGGACCGGTCTCGCCATCGCGACCATCGCCGCGCGCGGCCTGCTGACCAGCCGGGCGGAGGCGCGGGCATGACGCCGCGCCTGCTGCCCATCCTGGTCTGGAGCTTCCTGCGCGCCCTGCTGCGGGACCCGAAGGTGCGCACCGGGCTGTGGCTGACGCCGCTGATCGCGCTGGGGTTCCTGATCGTCTACAAGGTGACGCTGTTCCGCGACGTGTCCTTCACCCAGGACCTGCTGGGGCAGGCGGCCGCCGTGGCGGTGGTGGAGGACGGCCGCGCGCTGCCGGGCCTGGACCTCACGGCCACCCAGGCGGTGGAGAGGCTGAACCGGCATCCCGGCCTGGCGGCACGGGTGGTCCATGCCGACGGGGCCGATGGGCTGCTGGCGGCGGGCGAGGCGGCCGCGCTGGTCGTCGCCGACCACGCCGCCGGTACGGTACTGGTGCGCAGCGGTCTGTCCAAGCTGAAGACCGCGGACATGGTGCGTGACACGCTGATCCATGGCGGCGCCGTCGGCACCGGGCCAAAGGCGGCAGCAGGTTCGGAAGCCGGTGCGGCGGAGGCGGCGCCCGCGCGTCCGCGCTTCGACCTGCGGATCGTGCAGGTGCCGCAGGAGACGAAGTCCGGCCTCGTCCAGTTCGCCGCCTTCTACATCGTGCTGGGCATCGCGACCTTCTGCTTCACCACGGGTGCCGTGGGGTTCGTCGCGGAGACCCGCAAGGGCCAGCTCCGGGGGTTCGCCCTGACCCCGGCCGGGCGCGGGACGGTGCTGGTCGGCCATGCCGTCGCCATCGCCCTGCTGGCCGTGGGGCAGGCCTGCCTGATGCTGGTGGCGCTTGCCATCACCGGCGAGGCGGCGCGGGCGAGCGTGCCGGCCTTCCTCGCGGCGGCGGTGGTGGCGGCGCTGATGCTGACGGCGGTCAGCTACGCGCTGCTGACCTTCAAGCCGGTGGATGACGAGAAGGGGGCGGCCCCGCTGGTGCTGATCGTCGTGTTCCTGTCGGCCATGCATTTCGGCTACGCCTCGGGCAAGAGCGAGGAGCCGACGGACGGCCCGGACCCGCTGACCCTGGTGAATCCGTTCGGGTCCCTGACCGAGCTGCTGGACGTGGCGCTGACGGGGCGGCCCAGCGTGCAGCCGGTGGAATGGAGCATCGCCATGGTCGCCGCCTGGACCCTGGTCGGCCTTGGCGTGGCCTGGTTCCGGGTGCGCTACGCCCTGGAGCCCGACTGGACCAAGCGGGGCTGAGGGGAACCGAACCCACCCATTCCCTCCCTTCCCCTGAGGGGGAGCAAAGTTTCTGGCTGATGGGGAGCACGCGCAAGGGGCGCCTGCACCCCTTTGGGACCGGGCTTCCGGCCCGCCCCACCGTTGACGGGCGTGCGCCGCCGCACCTAGTGTGCTCGTGCGGCATGGGGATCGGGGCATGGACCGACTGACGTCAGCGCTGGAACGGCTGGACACCGCCATCGGGCGGCTGGACGCCGCCATCGAGCGGCGGCTGGACCGCATCGCGGCGGCGGAGGCCGGGGACGCGCTGAGCCTCGCCGAGCGGCAGGAGCTGGAGCGCGCGCTGGCCGACGCCCGCGAGGGCGAGCGCCGGGCGCGGGAGGCGACGGCGGCGGTGTCGGCCCGGCTGGACGGGGCCATCGGCCGGCTGAAGGCCGTGCTGGACGAGTGACGGATGGTCCGGTGACCGGGGTTCCGGCGACCGGGTTCGAAAGGAATCGGTGCAATGGCGCGTCTTGAAATCTCGCTGAACGGCCGGCCGTACACGCTGGCCTGCGAGGACGGGCAGGAGGCCCGCGTGCGTCAGCTCGCCGCCTTCGTCGACAGCCGGGTGGCGGAGGTCGCCTCCGACCGCTCCACGGGCAGCGAGGCCCAGGTGCTGATGCTGACGGCGCTGATGCTGGCCGACGAGATCTTCGACATGCAGGGCGAACTGGACGCCCTGCGACGGGCGGCCCCCGGGGTGGAGCCGGCACCCGCCACAGCCACGGCCCGGACGGCGGCGCCGGCCGCGAACGGCCACGCTTTCGAGGAGGAGGCGGTGGTGAACGCCGTGGACAGTCTGGCCAAACGCATAGAGGACATTGCCGCGCGCCTCGAGCGTGCCTAGATTGGGGATAGGACGGCGGCTGCGCGGTGCGTCAGGTCGCATTATCCCCGGGGCCGATACCCATCTCTCTGGGAGCTGTCCCTGCCCGGATCCTGGTCCGGGTACATGGCGCCCACCTGCTAATGGCAGGCCACGAGGGATATTCATAAACCAACGGCCAAGCGGCCGCCGTCCACCTCGCTCCACCCTTCATCCCCGGCACCGCTTCGGCCGGAAACAGCGCGCCGCGCGGGGCGGAGCGCGCTATAACGGGTCCGTGGACCATCGACCCGACGCCATCGCCCGCCTGAAGCGGGACGCCCGCGCCACCGCGAAGGCGCACCGCGCCGCCATCCCGCCCGAGGCGGCGCAACAGGCTGCGGCGGCGCTGGCGGACCACATCTTGGCTGACGGGATCGCGGCGCGGGGGCCGGTGGCGGGCTACTGGCCGCTGCGGGACGAGCTGGATGTCCGGCCGCTGCTGCGCAGACTGGCGGAGGAGGGGATCGGGACCTGCCTGCCGGCGATGGTGGAGCGGGGCCGCCCGCTGGTGTTCCGCCGCTGGCGGGAGGGGGACGCGCTGGCGGCGGGCGCCTTCGGCGTGATGGAGCCCGTGCCGGAGGCGCCGGAGGTTCGGCCCGCGCTGGTGCTGGCGCCGCTGCTCGCCTTCGACCGGGCGGGGCGGCGGCTGGGCTACGGCGCCGGCTTCTACGACCGGACGCTGGCGGCCTTGCGCGCCGACGGCCGGCCGGTCACGGTGCTGGGCATCGGATTCGCCGCGCAGGAGATGGACGCCGTGCCCGTGGACGGGTACGACCAGGCCCTGGACGCGGTCGCGACGGAACGCGGACTGATCCGGTTCCGGTGAGGGTTTCGGAAAGGCAGGGCATGCGCATCCTATTCCTCGGCGACGTGGTGGGCCGCAGCGGGCGGGAGGGCGTGCTGCGCCATCTTCCCGCGCTGCGCCGCGACCTGTCGCTGGATTTCGTCGTCATCAACGGGGAGAACGCGGCCGGCGGCTTCGGCATCACCGAGAAGATCGCGGCCGAGTTCTTCGCCGCCGGGGCCGACGTCATCACCACCGGGAACCATGTCTGGGACCAGAAGGAACTGGTCGGACAGATCGATCGCATGCCGAACCTGCTGCGCCCGATCAACTATCCCGAGGGCACGCCGGGGCGCGGCTTCGTCGTGCAGCCCACCCGCGACGGGCGGCGCAAGGTGCTGGTGATCAACGCCATGGCGCGGGTGTTCATGGACCCGCTGGACGATCCCTTCGCCGCCGCCGACCGGGTGCTGCGCACGCATCGGATGGGGCCCGGCGGCGTGGACGCCGCCATCATGGATTTCCACGGCGAGGCGACGTCGGAGAAGATGATCATGGGCCATGTGCTGGACGGACGGGTGAGCCTGGTCGTCGGCACGCACAGCCACGTGCCCACGGCCGACCTGCAGGTGCTGGCGGGCGGCACCGCCTACCAGACCGACGCCGGCATGTGCGGCGACTATGACAGCGTGATCGGCATGAAGAAGGAGGCGGCGATGCACAAGATGCTGCGCCGCCTGCCGGGCGAGCGCTTCACGCCCGCCGAGAACGACGCCACGGTGACGGTGTGCGGCGTGTTCGTGGAGACGGATGACCGCACGGGGCTCGCCAAGCGGGCGGAGTCCGTGCGCATCGGCGGCCGGTTGCCGCAGAGCGTGCCGGTGCTGGCGAAGGCGTGACCGTCCGGGGCCGGAGGGGGTGTTGCGTCCCGACCGGTGAAGGCGGGGCATCCGGTGGCAGTGGAAAGTGGATCACGAATGGACACGGATGCCGGCTTCGCCGGCGCACGAATGGACACGGATTGCGTTCCTGCCCGATCCGTCATCGCGGAGCGATGGGTTCCCGCTTGCGCGGGAATGACGGCGACGGGGAGGCTTGCTCATCATTCCGCTGCGCGGCACGTCCCTCCTGGCGTCATTCCCGCGCAAGCGGGAACCCAAGGCCACGGGCGGTGAACCGGGACGTCGGCGCGGGCCGCTCGAGATGCCCGCGTGCGCGGGCATGACGCGGGTAGGGGGCTGGGGAGGGCGTGAACCCCATTCGTGTCCATCCGTGCGCCGGCGAGAGCCGGCATCCGTGTCCATCCGTGATCCCCTGGCGCGGTACGGCCGGAGGGCACGATGGGTTCCCGCTTTCGCGGGAATGACGGGATGATTAGGCGGGGACGGGGGGCTGGCGGACGGACGACCTCACACCAGGCCCAGCGTGCCCAGGGTGAGCACCACGTAGCGGCCGGTCTTGCTGATGGCGATCAGCAGCAGGAACAGCGGGAAGCCGACCCGGAGCGAGCCCGCGACCACGGTCAGCGGGTCGCCGATGAAGGGCGTCCAGGCCAGCAGCAGCGAGGGCCAGCCCCAGCGCTTGTAGAAATCCTCCGCCTTCAGCATCGCCTTCTCCGGCACCGGGAACCAGCGCCGGTCCGAATAGTGCCGCAGCCAGCGCCCCAGCGCCCAGTTCACGCAGGACCCGAGCGTGTTGCCGACGCTGGCGACCGCCACCAGCAGCCAGGGATCGTGCGTGGCCGCCACCAGCAGCCCGACCAGCATGATCTCCGACTGGGCGGGGAAGATGGTGGCGGCGGCGAAGGCGATGCCGAACAGGGACCAGAGGGCGGGATCGAGCGGCAAGAGGCGGGTCCGGGCCGAAGTGGCGTGGGTCGGGGCGACGGGGGGCTAGGCAAAGCGGGCCGGGGCACGCATTCTGCCGCCCGCAACGACGAAAGCGCCGCTGAAGGCGCCCACGACAGGCGAGGACCTAATCCCGATGGACGCCACCTTCAAGCCCCGCTGGCCCCGCTGGATGACCGAGGACCTGCGCATCTTCCACGACGCGGCGCGCCGGTTCTTCGAGAAGGAGTGCACGCCCCACGCCCGCCGCTGGGACGAGCAGGGCGTGGTCGACCGCGATATCTGGCGCAAGGCGGGTGAGGCTGGGCTGCTCTGCGCCTCCATGCCGGAAGAATATGGCGGGGCCGGCGGCAGCTTCGCCCACGAGGCGATCCTGATCGACACCCGCATCAAGGCCGACGCCGGGCATTTCGGCCTGTCGCTGCATAACGCCATCGTCGCCCCCTACATCCTGCATTACGGGTCGGAGGAGCAGAAGCGCCGGTGGCTGCCGAGGCTTGCGAGCGGCGAACTGGTGGGCGCCATCGCCATGTCGGAGCCGGGGGCGGGCAGCGACCTGCAGGGCGTGCGCACCACGGCGCGGCTGGACGGCAACCATTATGTCATCAATGGGTCCAAGACCTTCATCACCAACGGCCAGACGGCCAACCTGATCATCGTCGTCACAAAGACCGATCCGGCGGCGGGTGCCAAGGGCACCAGCCTGATCGTGGTGGAGACGGACGAGGTGGACGGGTTCCGCCGGGGCCGCAACCTGGACAAGATCGGGCTGAAGGGCCAGGACACGAGCGAGCTGTTCTTCGACGAGGTGCGGGTGCCCACCAGCAACCTGATCGGGCCGCAGGTGGGGCTGGGCTTCATCCAGCTGATGGAGCAACTGCCGCAGGAGCGGCTGATCATCGCCCTGGAGGCGCTGGCCGGGATCGAGGCGGGGGTGGCGGAGACCCTGCGCTACGTCAAGGAGCGCAAGGCCTTCGGCAAGGCGGTGTGGGACTTCCAGAACACGAAGTTCAAGCTGGCGGAGGCGGTGACGGCCATGAACGTCGCCCGCGCCTTCTGCGAGGAGTGCACGGAGAAGCACCTGGCGGGCGCGCTCGACGCCGCCACCGCCGCCATGGCCAAGTACTGGCTGACCCAGGCCCAGTGCGACATCCTGGACGAATGCCTGCAGCTGCATGGCGGCTATGGCTACATGAACGAGTATCCGATCGCCCGGCTGTGGGCCGACGCCCGCGTGGGCAAGATCTATGGCGGCACCAACGAGATCATGAAGGAGCTGATCGCCCGGAGCCTCTAGGGCGGGGGATCGAATGCCATGACGCAGATCAGGATCGTCGAGGTCGGCCCGCGCGACGGGCTGCAGAACGAGAAGGCCATCGTCCCGCTGGAGACGAAGGTGGAGCTGGTGGAGCGGCTCGCCGACGCGGGCCTGCCGGCGGTGGAGGCGGGAGCCTTCGTGTCGCCCAAATGGGTGCCGCAGATGGCCGACTCGGCAGAGGTCCTGGCCCGCGTGCGGCGGCGGCCGGGAACCGCCTATCCCGTGCTGGTGCCGACCGGAAAGGGGCTGGAGGCGGCCCTGGCGGCCGGGGTGGGGGAGATCGCCGTGTTCGGCGCGGCGTCCGAGAGCTTCAGCCAGCGCAACATCAACTGCACCATCGCGGAGAGCATGGAGCGCTTCCGCCCGGTGGCGGCGGGGGCGCTCGCGGCCGGGGTCAGGGTACGGGGCTATGTCTCCTGCGTGCTGGGCTGCCCCTATGAGGGGGAGGTGGACCCCGGCCGGGTGGCGGAGGTGTCGGCGGCGCTGCTGGAGATGGGCTGCTACGAGATCAGCCTGGGCGACACGATCGGTGTCGGCACGCCGGCCAAGGCGCGCGCCATGGTGCGGCGGGTCGCCGCGGACGTGCCCGCCGCCCGGCTGGCCCTGCATTTCCACGACACCTGGGGCCAGGCGGTGGCGAACATCCTGGCCTGCCTGGAGGAGGGGGTGACGACGGTCGACAGCGCCGTCGCGGGGCTGGGCGGCTGCCCCTACGCCAAGGGGGCCAGCGGCAACGTGGCGACGGAGGACGTGCTGTACCTGCTGCAGGGGCTGGGGCTCGAGACGGGTGTCGACCTGGAGGCGGTGGCGCGTGCGGGCGGCTGGATCTCCGACCGGCTCGGCCGGCCGAACGGGTCCAAGGCGGGGCGTGCCATGCTGGCGAAATCCGCCTGACGCGCCATCTTGCGCATTCGGCATTCCGGAGTCTGGGACAGAACGAAGACATGACCATCCATCTGCTGCGCCTCGCCGTCGGGGCGGACAGCCTCGAATCCATGCGCCAGTGGCGGGAGGAGGCGCGCATCGACTGGAACGGGCGCAAAGTCGTGCCGACCTGGACGAAGCGCGCGCCGAACCGGCAGGCGGAACTGCTGGACGGCGGCTGCATCTACTGGGTGGTGAAGGGGGCGATCCGGTGCCGCCAGCGCTTCGCCGGGTTCGAGATGGTGACGGGTGCCGACGGGGAGGCCTACTGCGCCATGATGATGGACCCGGAGCTGGTGGAGACGGTGGCCGTGCCGAAGCGGCCGTTCCAGGGCTGGCGCTACCTGAAGCCGGAGGACGCGCCGGCCGATCTTTCGCCCGGCATGACGGCTGGGGACGAGCTGCCGGCGCATCTGCTGGCGGAGCTACGGGCGCTCGGACTGGCCTGAGGGGCCGTGACAGAAAATTTCCTGACGATGCGAAGCGTTTTTCCCTTGCCCCCCGGAATCCGATCCCCTACATAGCGGCCTCCCTGGCGGCGGTGGTTGTCGGGGCGGGTCTTCGGGGGTCTGCGGCGCCGGTTGGCGGTGCGGGTTCCGGACAAGGAAATCAAACAGTTGGGCGGTCCGGGTTTGGTCCTGGGCGCCTGTGGCGGGATGTTTCGGGATGGCTGTCGCGGCCGCGGATGCGGGGTGTGACGGTTTCTTGAAATGGCCTGTTGACAGGGGTTCGGGGGAGGCCTATATGACCGCTCCGCCGCCGGGACGGGGGCTC
>JAJUIU010000128.1 GCA_029267445.1 Rhodospirillaceae bacterium | reverse complement strand
CATGGATCAGCTGGTATCCCGGGAACGGCCGCACCCTCAGTTCGGCGGGTGTCCGGGTGTAGTCCATGATGGTCGGCCCGTCATGGCCCAGCAGGTCCAGGATCAGGCCCGGCAGCTGGTACAGCGGAAGGTCGCCCACGGCCACCGGACCCGTCCGCCCGTCGATCACGATCAGCGGGGCCGCCGACACCGTGACCTCCATCGCGGGCGTGAACTCCGCCCGGTCGGGCACCAGCAGGCCGGATTCGACATAACCGCCGTGGTTGAAGCCGAGGAACGGCAGATGGTCCCCGAACAGGACGATCAGCGCGTCCGGGTCGCGGGCGCGGAGATCGTCCAGGAACACCATCAGCTCCTCGGACTTGTAGCGGACCGTGTTGACGTAGGGGCCGACCAGCCAGACCTCCCCGTTGGTCGCGATCCGCTCCGGCCGCGCCTCGTTCAGCGGGTAACCCACATGGCCGAAGATCGTCAGGACATAGTTGAAGGTCGGCGTTCCGGTCTCCAGCAGCGGGGCGGTCTTGGCCAGCACCTGCCGGTAGAGCGAGCTGTCGGACAGGAAGCCCTCGTTCATGTCGTCCAGGTCGAAGTCGCGGGCGGACCAGTAGGTGTCGAAGCCCACGCGGCGATAGGCGTTGATCCGGTTCCAGAAGGCGGCGTCGTTGGGGTGGGAGGCGACGGTCGCGTATCCGGCCTCGGCCAGCACGCGCGGCAGGCAGGGCGCGTCCCGGCGCAGGCGGCCTTCGAACACCACGCCGTTCCGCATCACCGGGAAGCCGCACAGCGCCTCGAACTCCGCGTTCGCGGTGTGTCCGCCGAACACGGGGCTGAGGATGCGGCTGTTGCCGGTGGCCTCCCACAGGGCGCGGAAGTCCGGATGGAACGGATCGTCCGACAGGCCGGCGGCGCCGAGCTGGCGCGCGTCCCAAAAGGATTCCAGCACGATCATGTGCACGTTGCGCCGGGAAGGCACGCCCAGGGAGGCGCGCTCCAGCGTGCCCAGCAGCCGGTCGGCCGCCGCCAGCGCCGTGTAGGGGCTGGGCGGGCCGTCATCCTGGGCCAGCCGCCGCGCCGTCTCCTGGACCAGATGCAGGGCGGGTCCGCGCCGCTCGAAATTGCTGCGCTGGTCCCAGTCCACATGGCCGGTCAGCCCGTCCAACGCCGTGACGACCGGCTCCGGCCGCATGGTCAGCGCCAGGGCGAGGGTCGCGAGCCCGCCCAGGGCCGCCCAGCTCCGCCTGCGGTGCGCCGCCAGATTGCCCAGGAACAGCAGACCGATTCCGCCCAGCACGGTGATCAGCACGACCAGGGCCGGGCCCTCCGCGATGCGGAGCAGGGCCGGCAGGGACGCCGCGTCGTCCGGCATCAGCGGCCCGCCATAGAAGGCGATCTTGCCGGCATGGCCCAGATGCAGGGCCGCCATCAGCAGGGCGGCGAAGGCCAGGAACAGGCCGGTGCTCCGGCTCGCGCGCCAGATCAGGGCGCCGACCAGCAGATGCAGCGCCAGATCGCCGGGGATGGCGCCCGCGCGCACCCGCACGTCGAACACGGCCCAGCCGATGGTCTGGAACAGCGCGTACAGCCCGGCGATGGCCAGCATGGCGACCATGAACGACCGACGTTCGCCAAGGGGACGCATGTCCTGCTCCGAAAGGGGTGCCCGTCATAGGACACGCCTTCATAAAAGCATCACAAAGACGTCATCAAGGCATTCCGGAGGCGTCGGCGTCGATTTCTGCCGCAACTGCGAAGGGGCCGCTCAACCCCCGCCCCGCCGGGCGAGCTGGGCCAGCTGGAAGAAGGCACGGGCGCACACGGTCTCGTCCGGCATGTTGGTGCGCTTGCACTCGGCCTCCGCCTCCAGCAGCCGGGCCAGCGCCTGCTGCAGCAGCGGCAGGGTCCAGCGCCGCACCTGGGCCGTCATCTGCGCCTCCAGCGACCAGAACACGGGCGGGCGCAGCCCCTTCACCGCCTGCTGAGGCGTCTGGCCCCGGGCGGTGGCGGCCACGGCCATGTGCAGGCGCTGGAAATGGCGCTGGGCCGCGCGGAGCAGCGCCACTGTGCTCGTCGCCTCCCCGAACAGGCGGCGCAGACTGCGGTCCACCTCCGCCAGATCGCCGTCGGCGGCGGCCCAGGCGGGCTCGTCCTGGTCCAGGGCGGCGCTGTCGCCGATCACCGCACGCACGTCGGCCAGGGTCACCGTCTGCTGGCCCATCATGTAGATGGCCAGCTTCTCGATCTCGCCGCGCGCCATCGACCGGTCGCCGACCAGGTTCCCGGCCAGCCAGGCGCGGGCGTCGGCGTCGATCTTCAGCCCATGCTCACCCAGCATGCGGGCGACGGTGGCCGACAGCTCCTCCTCGTTCTCCACATAGCAGGCGATGGCCACCGCCACCTCGCCCGCATCCTCGAACAGGGCGCGCAGCTTGGAGGTTTTGCCCAGCTCCCCCGCCTCGATCACCAGCATGCTGTCGCCCGGCGGCGGGTCCTTCAGCAGCTTGCCCAGGGCGCCGGCGATCGCCTCCTCCCCGTCGCGCACCCGCACCAGCCGGCGCCCGCCGGTCAGGGCGATGGCCGCCATCTCGTCATACAGGCGCGCGGGGTCGCTGGGGATCGTGTCGGCCTTGATCTCCGCCACGCGGAAGGGGTCGGACAGGTCGTCCGCCACCGCCTTGCCCAGGGCCTGCGCCCGTTCCCGCACCAGCCCCGTGTCCGGCCCGTAGATCAGCACCGCCCGCACCCCCGGCAGGGGGCGTTTGACGAAACCGTCGGCGTTCTTGGGCTGGATCTTCATGGATTACGGGTCGGGGTCTTCAACACGGAGGCACGGAGACACGGAGGAGGATAATCGAGGCGCGCGCCGCGCGCCTCAGTCAACCCGGTGACTGCGAAGGACACATGCCGGATGCCGGCAACCTCCGCGTCTCCATGCCTACGTGTTGGAAACCGGCCACGGCGGTTCTCACTTCGGCGCGGGTTCGCGCGCGAAATAGAGGGCGAGGCGGGTGCGTATGTCCTCCGCCAGTTCGTTCAGGCCGCGGTCGTACGCGTCCTGCTCGGCCACCAGTGTGGCGTACTGCTCCTCGAGAAGGTTGTAGCTGACGATGGAGCGGCTGAAGCTGCGGTAGACGACCTGGTTGGTGCCTGTGTCCACCAGCTCGTAATTGGCGGTCAGGCGCAGACGGGCGCGGGTGGCGGTGGCGTCCTTGCGGATGCCCAGATCCTCCTCCACCGACGACAGGCCCACGCGCAGGCGCCAGGCCGGGTTGCCCGGCCGCCCCTCCGCGTACATGCGGTCGATCAGCAGGTTGCGCAGCACCTGCCCGGACCGTTCCGGAATCGGATCGATGGCGACGTTCGCCAGCTCGGCCGCCGCGGCCTTGCCGCCGACGGATGCGGCCCCGGTGCCGTAGACCGGCCGGAACCCGCAGGCGGAAAGGGCCGGCAGCGTCAGCGCCAGCCCGAGCAGGAGGGCGGTCCGCGCAATTCCCATGATCCGATCCCTCCCGTTTCCGCCCGACCTCAGACCACCACGTTGACGATCCGGTTCGGCACGACGATGACCTTGCGGGGCGGCTTGCCCTCCATGGCCTTCGCGACGCCCGGATCGGCCAGGGCGGCCGCCTCCGCCACCTCCTGCGCCGCGTCGCGCGGCAGCTGGATGGTCGCTTTCAGCTTCCCGTTCACCTGCACCGCCACGGTGACCGTGTCCTCCACCACCAGGGCGGCGTCGGCCACGGGCCAGGGCTCGTCCACCAGCAGGGTGTCGCGCCCCAGCCGGACCCACAGCTCCTGCGCCAGATGCGGCATGATCGGCTGGATCAGCAGGGCCAGCGTCTCCAGCGCCTCGCGCGCGGCCCAGGCCGTGTCGGCCGAGGGGGCGGCCCCGTTCGCGGCGGCCGTGGCGACCTTCGCCATCTCGTCGCCCAGCGCGTTGGAGAAGATGCGGATCTTCGCCACGGCACTGTTGAAGCGGAACTGCTCGATATCGTCGCCCACCCCGGCGATCGCCTTGTGGGTGGCCCGGCGGATGGCGGTCGCCTGTTCCCCGAACGCGGCGGGCATGGCCGCACCCGGGTCGGCCAGGGCGAAGCCCGGCTCCGTCACCAGACGCCACAGCCGGCCGATGTAGCGCCAGGCGCCGTCGATGCCGGCCGTGGTCCATTCCAGGTCGCGCTCCGGCGGGCTGTCCGACATCATGAACAGGCGCGCGGCGTCGGCCCCGTAATTCTCGATGATGGACTGCGGATCGACGACGTTCTTCTTGGACTTGGACATCTTGATCACGGGGCCGACCGTGACCGGGCTCCCGTCCGCGACCTTGAAGGCCTTGTCGCCCTTCACGTCGACATCGGTCGGGAACAGCCACTTGCCCGCCGTATCCTGGTATGTCGCGTGGGTCACCATGCCCTGGGTGAACAGGCCCTTGAAGGGCTCCGCCGCCTGATCGCCCGCACCGACGCCATAGCCGCAATGGGCCAGCGCGCGGGTCCAGAAGCGGGCGTACAGCAGGTGCAGCACCGCGTGCTCGATGCCGCCGATGTACTGGTCCACCCCCATCCAATAGGCGGCCTTGGCCGGATCGAAGGCGGCCCCCTCGTTGCGCGGGTCGGCGAAGCGCAGGAAGTACCAGCTGGATTCGATGAAGGTGTCGAAGGTGTCCGTCTCCCGCTCGGCATCCTTGCCGCAGGACGGACACTTCACATGCTTCCAGGTCGGATGCCGGGCCAGAGGGTTGCCCGGCGCGTCGAAGGTGACGTCGTCGGGCAGGGTGACCGGCAGGTCCTGTTCCGGAACCGGAACGATCCCGCAGTCCGGGCAGTGGATCACCGGGATCGGGCAGCCCCAGTAGCGCTGGCGGCTCACCCCCCAGTCGCGCAGGCGGAACATGGTGGTGCCGGTCCCCCGGCCCATCTCCTCGATCTTCGCGATGGCGGCGCGCTTCGCGTCCTCCACCGGCAGCCCGTCCAGGAACCGCGAATTCGCCAGCACGCCCGGCCCGGTATAGGCCTCGGCCCCGACGTCGAAGGCGGCCGGATCGGCCCCCGGCGGAATCACCACCGGCCGCACCGGCAGGCCATACTTGCGGGCGAAGTCCAGGTCGCGCTGGTCATGCGCCGGGCAGCCGAAGATCGCACCCGTGCCGTATTCCATCAGCACGAAGTTCGCCACATGCACCGGCAGCCGCCAGGACGAGTCGAACGGGTGCTCCGCCGTCACGCCGGTGTCGAAGCCCTTCTTCTCCGCCGTTTCGATGTCCGCCTCCGAGGTGGAGGTGCGGTTGCACTCGGCGATGAAGTCGGCCAGGGCCGGGTTGTCCGCCGCCAGCGCGGCGGCCAGCGGGTGGTTCGGGCTGATGGCGACGAAGCTGGCGCCGAACAGCGTGTCCGGCCGAGTGGTGAACACCTCCAGGTCCGCATGCCCGTCCGACAGGCGGAAGAAGAACCGGCAGCCCTGGGACTTGCCGATCCAGTTCTCCTGCATCAGCCGGACCTTCTCCGGCCAGCGCTCCAGCCCCTTCAGCGCGTCCAAGAGATCGTCGGCGAAGTGCGTGATCTTCAGGAACCACTGGCTCAGCTTGCGCTTCTCGACCAAAGCACCGGTGCGCCAGCCGCGCCCGTCGATCACCTGCTCGTTCGCCAGCACGGTGTTGTCCACCGGGTCCCAGTTGACCCAGCTCTCCTTCCGATAGGCCAGGCCAGCCTTCAGGAAATCCAGGAACATCCTCTGCTCGTGCCGGTAATATTCCGGCCGGCAGGTGGCGATCTCGCGGCTCCAGTCGATGGCCAGCCCCATGCTCTGCAGCTGGCCGCGCATCGCCGCGATGTTCTCGTAGGTCCATTCGCCGGGGTGGACACCCTTCTCCAGGGCGGCGTTCTCCGCCGGCAGGCCGAAGGCGTCCCAGCCCATGGGGTGCAGGACGTTGAAGCCCTTGGCCCGCCGATGGCGGGCGATCACGTCGCCGATCGTGTAGTTGCGGACGTGGCCCATATGGATGCGCCCCGACGGATAGGGGAACATCTCCAGGACATAGTATTTCGGCTTCGACGGGTCTTCAGTGACGGCGAAGCAGGCGC
Source organism: Rhodospirillaceae bacterium (assembly GCA_029267445.1). Lineage (GTDB taxonomy): Bacteria > Pseudomonadota > Alphaproteobacteria > Azospirillales > Azospirillaceae > JAJUIU01. The sequence goes on along the minus strand of JAJUIU010000128.1, from coordinate 925 downwards.
GGTCCTCCCACGCCTTCTGCCACTTCGCCTCGGTCTCACGCGGATTGTAGCGGGACATCGGTCCAGCCCCTGGTCTCGGGTCGGGGGTCGCCATCCAGGGCGTCGCCCGGCCCGAGTGTCAGGGAGGGGTCGCCCGCCGGCGGCGGAAGGGTCAGTTCGGCGGCGTCGACTGGATGCGAAGCTGCCGGGCCCGGGTAAGGATGGTGTCCTCGAGCTGGACCTGCGTCTCCTGCGCCACCGGCGCGTCGCGCCAGGAGCCGGTCTGGTCCAGCACCTGCCGGAACACGCTGGCCCGCACGCCATCGGCGCGCAGGGCGGCGTCGACGATGAAAAGGTTCACCTTGAACCGCTCGTTCCCGGCACCCGGCGGGCTGAACCAGTCGGTGATGATCACACCGCCATAGGGATCGGCCTGGGTCACCGGCATGAAGGCCACGGTGTCCAGCGCCGCGCGCCACAGGAAGGCGTTCACGGCACTGCCCGCGGCCGGGTTCACGGCCCCGCTCATCCCGGCGAGGCCGGAGGTGTTGGCCCGCTGGGCCTGGAACTGCGACGGCGGCGGCTCATCGCCACCGCCCAGGCCAAGCCGGTCGATCCAGGAGCAGCCGCTGATCGCGAGCGCCAGAACGCCAAGGACGGCGACACGGCCGAAGATGGTAACGCGGGACGGGAACATCGGGGTGATCACCTGCGAGAACGGGTCGCCCCGTTTAGAGCAAAAAAGCCGGAGGGAGGCAAGCGCGGGGGATGGGGCGGGATCGGGAAGCGGCGGCTCACCCCTCACCCGGCTCACTCGCGTTCGCCACCCTCTCCCGCAGGGGGAGAGGGTTTACCAGGGCCATGGCTTGTCTTGTGAACGGCCGCCATGTTTCGGCGTTTGCGCGGCGCGGTGTGGGAAAACCACGGCAGACCCAATTCCCCCTCT
>JAJUIU010000104.1 GCA_029267445.1 Rhodospirillaceae bacterium | reverse complement strand
GTGGGGCGGCTCCGGTCATCGCCTCCCGCGCCAGCAGGCGCAGCGCCTCGGCCAGGGGCGCCTGTTCGCGCTCGGTGATGCGGTCGAAGCCCTGGCGGCGGTACTTCTCCTCCAGACTGGCGTCCAGGTTCGCGGCCACGCCGGCCATGGCGGTGGCGCCGATCGCGTCGCAGCGCGCCTGCTCCATCGCCTCGAACGCCTGGCGCGCCGTCTCGCCCGTCGGCATGCGCACGGCATGGGTGGCGGCGTCGTGATGCTTCAGGCGCAGGGCGGCGCTGTCGGCGGCCCCGCGCACCTGTGCGACGTCGCGCGGGTTCAGGTCGCGGGCCGGCAGGGGTACCCGCACCCGCCCGCCGAGCACGCCCGACGGCTCGCTGGAGAAGCCCACCTGCACGTCCTGCTTCTCCGCGATGGCGCGGACGCAGGCGCTGGTGGCGCGCTTGAAGACCTCGAGGGGGGATTCCGGCTGGCTCATGCCATCGACTTTAGCCTACGGGCGGACCCGGTCAAATGGCACCGGCACCGCGGGAAGGGAATGGCCCTATCCTTGCAACCTTGCATTAGGCATTCCGTTTCCGCTACGCCTGTGGGACGCTTGGCTCATGCCTTAACCATTTCGTGAAGCTTGCAAAGAAGGACTACTGCAGCCAAAGTGATTATCGCATGCACTACCCTTTCAGAGTGAACCGTGACGCAGCCTGAGCTCCCCGAGGACGCTGGTTCTCAGCCGAACGCATTCACTTATTTTACTAATATATCGATTATATTCCCGGTCATTTCAGCAATATTAATTTTTTCCGTGTATCTCTTGGGTTTTGTCGTGTTTAATGTGCATATTTCTGAATACGGCTATTTTCTAAACGACGTCTTTAGCCCGCGCAGCGTCATTGCGGGACTTGTGTTCTTCTTTTACATTGCTTGCTTCTCCGCCTTTGCGGGGAGATATGCTGTCCTGGCAAGAACCCAAGTTGCGGAGGATATTGCATTTCTTCGCTCTCTCGGTTGCGGCACTTTTTGGCAGGGAGTGAAGTTTGCCGAGTCGCAGATAAAGATTTTCGTTTTTCTTGCTCTATCTACATTGTTTTTTTGCTCATTTACAGTTGCCACAGAGTATGATTTCCTAATACTCGTGGTTATGGCTCTTTGGTTTCTTATAATTTACCCGATGGACGTGGCGAACTGGGATTTAAGCAAGCCAAGGCTATTTGTCTCAGTAAGTTTAGCACATGGATTTACGGTTATAACCACTTTAGCGTACGTGCTCGTTAAGGACGAGAATTTTAGGGCAGTAGCACTTTCATACTTTGGCATATTCGTCGTGCTCAATATGGTTCTCGATAGTTTCGAAAGATACCGAATCACTCGTGACCGGGTTTTTTACACTGTAATTTTTGCTTCTATATTCCTGTTGTCGACTGCTGCCGGATTTGGTGCGTTGGTTTACGACAGAGTTAGTTACAGAATTGGTGGCGGCACGCCCGTTAAAGCAGATTTATATTTAGGGCCTGATGCTGGGGACAAAATGGGGATGTCAGATGGCGAGTTGGCAAGAGCCAGTATATACTATATGGAAGATAACTTGATTGTTTTGAAATCCGAGAATGAGGTAGTTTACCTTGTTAAAGGAGAGGATATTCGGCTTCTCCGTTTATACCCGGAAAAAATTCCAACGGTCGGGGAAAGATTAACGAGTTTTTTAGTGCGAGCGGCTAGAGAGGGAAACAAAATTAGCACTGATTAATTCTCCATTTATGATGATTAAATCTTTTTAATTGCGCGCCAACTGCTAACTATTGATACACTTGCCTTTTAACTGTACGCCTTATCTCATCCTTACGACATCCATGGCCATCCGTGATCGCGCCTGTCTTTCCAGCAGGCGACGACGGAATTCTGCCATTCGTGTTCAATGCTGCGGCCAACCGGGCCTCAATGCGCGTGAACCAGCTCTCAGGGGCGAGTCGACTCGCCCCTCCGGGCGGAGTATGATGAGCCCCATGGTCGATCCGCTCTCCATCTCGGTCTCCGGTCTCCAGGTGCAGTCGCTGCGGCTTGCCGGGTCCGCGTCCAATGTGGCTAACCTCCGCAGCACGGGCCCCCTCGCCCCGGCCGAGGGGGAGCGCGCGGCCTACCAGCCGGTGGAGACGGTGCAGCAGCCGCTGGTCGCGGGTGCCGGCGAGGGTGCGGGCACCCGAGCCTTCTTCCGGCCCGCCAACCCGGCGGTGACGGCGGAGTTCCAGCCGGACGATCCCGCCGCCGACACGGACGGCCTCGTCGCCGCCCCGAATGTCAGCCTGGAGCGGGAGGCGGTCACGCAGACCGTCGCCCTGCGCGGGTTCCAGGCCAACCTCGCCGCCTTCCGCACGGCGGACGACCTGTTGCGGGAAACGCTGGACCTGAAGGCCTGACGGTCCCCAGCCCATCCCTATCCACCCGGTCCCACCCCTTTTCCTTGCGCCGGAACTGCCGGTGGAATATCACCATTCCACACTTCACCCGCCGTGTAATTAGCCGGGCATTCCCGTGGCCGAACACCCTCTGTCAGGCAAGCGCGTCCTGCTGATCGTCAGCGGCGGCATCGCCGCCTACAAGACGCCGGACCTCGTCCGCCGCCTGCGGGAGCGGGGGGTGGCGGTGCGCTGCGTGCTGACGCGTGGCGGGGCGCAGTTCGTCACGCCGCTCGCCCTCCAGGCCGTCAGCGAGGAGACGGTGTTCCAGGACCTCTGGAACCTGACGGATGAGAGCGAGATGGGGCACATCCAGCTCTCCCGCTGGGCGGACATGCTGCTGGTCGCCCCCGCCAGCGCCAACATCCTGGCCCGCATGGCGGCCGGCATGGCGGACGATCTGGCCGCCACGGTGCTGCTGGCCACCGACAAGCCGGTGCTGGTCGCCCCCGCCATGAATGTCCGCATGTGGGACCATCCCGCCACCCGCGCCAACCTGGAAACCCTGAAGGCGCGCGGTGTGGGCGTGATCGGGCCGAACGAGGGGGCCATGGCCTGCGGGGAGTTCGGGCCCGGCCGCATGTCCGAACCGCTGGAGATCGTGGCCGCCCTGGCCGACTGGTTCGCCGGGCGGGACGGGCCGAAGCCCCTGGCGGGCAAGCGCGCCCTGGTCACCAGCGGCCCGACGCATGAGCCCATCGACCCCGTGCGCTACATCGCCAACCGCTCCAGCGGCAAGCAGGGCCACGCCGTGGCGGCGGCGCTGGCAAGGCTGGGGGCCGCCGTGACGCTGGTCAGCGGCCCCGTACGGGAACCCGATCCCCAGGGCGTGACGGTCGTCGGCGTGGAAACCGCGCGCCAGATGCTGGACGCCTGCCGGGCGGCCCTGCCGGCCGACCTGCTCGTGGCCGCTGCCGCCGTCGCCGACTGGCGGGTGGAGGGCGACGCCGCATCCAAACTGAAGAAGGACGGCGGCGCGCCGCCGGCCCTGCGGCTGGTGGAGAACCCGGACATCCTGGCCACCCTGTCCGCCCCCGGCCCGCAGCGCCCCGCCCTGGTCGTCGGTTTCGCGGCGGAGACGAACGACGTGCTGGCCTATGCCCAGGCGAAGCTGGCCCGAAAGGGCTGCGACTGGATCGTGGCGAACGACGTGTCGCCCGCGACCGGCACCTTCGGCGGCGACAGCAACACCGTCCACCTGATCCGCGCCGGGGCCACACCTGAGACCTGGCCCACCCTGCCGAAGACGGAGGTGGCGGCCCGCCTCGCCACCGCCATCGCCGATCATTTCAAGAACGGAACGAAACTCGCATGACCGTCACCGTCGCCGTCCGCCGCCTGCCCCATGCGGAAGGGTTGAGCCTGCCCGCCTACGCCACGGAGCATGCGGCGGGCCTGGACCTGCAGGCCGCCGTGGCGGACCCCGTTGTGCTCGCCCCCGGGGAACGGCGGCTGATCCCCACCGGCCTCGCCATCGCCCTGCCCGAAGGTTACGAGGCGCAGGTGCGCCCCCGCTCCGGCCTCGCGCTCAAGCACGGGATCACGGTGCTGAACAGCCCCGGCACGGTGGATGCCGACTACCGGGGCGAGGTGGGCGTGATCTTGGCGAACCTGGGGGCCGAGCCCTTCACCGTGGAGCGCGGCATGCGCATCGCCCAGATGGTCGTCGCCCGCCACGAACGCATCGCCTGGGCCGAGACGGCCGAGCTTCCCGCCACCGCCCGCGGCGCCGGCGGCTTCGGCTCCACCGGAACCAGGTCCTAAGGGAGTCCACAGATGAACACAGATGGACACAGATGAGGACGCGGATCGGTCTGAAAACCGCGCCGAAGGCGCGGGAACGCTTTGCCGACGGCTGCGCCGCCGCATCCGGCACGTCATCTGTGTCCATCTGTGTCCATCTGTGGACGAACAAACGAGGGTTTAGGGATTCCACCCCATGATCCGCCTGTCCAAGAAGCTGCTCTTCGCCATCGAGACGGTGCTCGACATCGCCTACAACGCGGGCTCGGCCCCGGTGCAGTCGGCGGAGATCACGGCCCGCCAGGGCATCCCGAAGCGCTACCTGGAGCAGGTGCTGCAGGCCCTGGTGCGGGCGGGCGTGCTGTCCGGCGTGCGCGGCCCGCGCGGCGGCTACCGGCTGGCGAAGGAGCGGCGGCGGATCACCATCGGGGAGATCGTGCGCGTCGTGCGCGGGCTGGAGCAGGCGTCCGACCCGATCGAGGACCCGGCCGGCTCCATCCTGGGGCACGAGGTGGTGCGCCCGCTCTGGGCGGAGCTGCAGGAGGAGCTGATGCAGCGCCTGGACCGCACCACCATCGAGGAGCTGTGCCTGCGCGCCCACGCCGCCAACATCCCGTCCGAGGCGCACACCAAGCTGGACTTCAGCATCTAGGCGGGCCTCAGCCCCCGGGCGGCGCCTCCGGCTCCCACAGCTCGACCGGGTTGCCCTCCGGATCGTGGATGCGGGCGAAGCGGCCGACGCCGGGCATGTCCCAGTCCGGCTTGCGGATCACCTCGATCCCCGCCGCGCCCAGCGAGGCGATCAGCCCGTCCAGGTCGTCCACCCGCAGGTTCAGCATCCAGCGCCGGTCGGCGGCGAAATAGTCGCTGTCCTCCTTGAAGGGCTGGAACACCGTCGGCCCCGCCTGCTGCGGCCAGACGAACACGCCGGGCGGGGCGCCCACGCCCAGATGCGTCAGATACCACGCCGCCAGCCCTTCCGGGTCGCGCGCCCGGAAGAAGAACCCGCCGATCCCCGTCACCGCCATGGCCGCCCCCATCCGTCGTCGCCGCCCGCCATGGGCAAGCATGACCCGGAACGCGGATGGGGTAAATGGAGGTGGCGATGGAACCACCTCCCCCGCCTTTTCCTTTGGCGGGGCTGCGCCCGGGGCCTATATACAGCCCAGATCGCGTGAATCGCTGAATTCACAAGAATGGAGATGTGAAATGGCCCCGCTGGATACCGATGCGAAGACCGGTTCCGGAACCGAGTTCCGCGGCCGCATCTACGACAGCATCCTGGACACCATCGGCGCCACCCCGCTGGTCCGGATGAAGCGGCTGGCGGCCAAGCATGGCGTGGTGGCCGACGTCGTCGCCAAGTGCGAGTTCTTCAATCCGCTCTCCAGCGTGAAGGACCGCATCGGCAAGGCGATGATCGAGGCGGCGGAGGCGGAGGGCAAGATCAGCCCGGACAGGACCGTGCTGGTGGAGCCCACCTCCGGCAACACCGGCATCGCGCTGGCCTTCGTCGCCGCCGCCAAGGGCTACCGCCTGATCCTGACCATGCCGGAGAGCATGTCGATCGAGCGGCGCAAGATGCTGAAGCTCTTGGGGGCGGAGCTGGTGCTGACCCCGGCGCCGAACGGCATGAAGGGCGCCATCGCCAAGGCGGAGGAGATCGTCGCCTCCACTCCTGGCGCCTGGATGCTCCAGCAGTTCAAGAACGCCGCCAACCCGGCCATCCACCGCGCCACCACGGCGGAGGAGATCTGGCGCGACACGGACGGCAAGGTCGACGTGCTGATCAGCGGTGTCGGCACCGGCGGGACGCTGACAGGCGTCGCCGAGGTGATCAAGGCGCGCAAGCCAGGCTTCCGTGTGGTGGCGGTGGAGCCGGAGGACAGCCCCGTGCTGTCCGGCGGCCTGCCCGGCCCGCACAAGATCCAGGGCATCGGTGCGGGCTTCGTGCCGGACATCCTGGCCAAGGACCGGATCGACGAGGTGCTGCGCATCTCCAACACCCGCGCCTTCGAGCTCGCTCGCGAGGCCGCGCGGCTGGAGGGTCTGGCCATCGGGATCAGCTCGGGTGCGGCCCTGGCCGCCGCCTTCGAGGTCGGCGCCCGGCCGGAGATGAAGGACAAGCTGATCGTGGTCGTCCTGCCCAGCTTCGCCGAGCGCTACCTCTCCACCGCCCTGTTCGACGGGCTGGACTGAGCTAATCTCCACCGACGACCGGCGAACGGGAGGCGGGACATGGCGGACGGGTTCAGGGCGATCCTGGTCAGTAAGGACGATGGCGGCCAGAAGGCGGAGATCACCACGTGTACGGAGGCCGACCTGATGGACGGGGACGTGACCCTGTCCGTCACGGCCTCAACCGTGAACTACAAGGACGGCCTCGCCATCACCGGCAAGGCGCCCATCGTCCGCCGCTTTCCGCTCATCCCCGGGATCGACTTCGCCGGCACCGTGACAGCTTCCACCCATCCGGACTGGAAGCCCGGCGACACGGCCGTGCTGAACGGCTGGGGCGTGGGGGAGACGCACCATGGCGGCTATGCCGGCATGGCCCGGGTGAAGGGCGACTGGCTGGTGCCGCTGCCATCCGCCTTCACCCCGCACCAGGCCATGGCGATCGGCACGGCGGGCTACACGGCCATGCTGGCCGTGCTGGCGCTGGAGCGGCACGGGATCACGCCCGACCGGGGCGACATCCTGGTCACCGGGGCCGCCGGCGGGGTGGGCAGCGTGGCCGTGGCCGTGCTGGCCAGGCTGGGCTACCGGGTGCTGGCCTCCACCGGCCGGCTGCAGGAATCGGACTATCTGAAGCGGCTGGGGGCCGCCGACATCATCGACCGGGCGGAGCTGTCCGGCCCCGGCAAGCCGCTGGCGAAGGAGCGCTGGGCCGGCTGCGTCGACAGCGTGGGCAGCCACACCCTGGCGAACGCGCTGGCGCAGACCCGCTATGGCGGCGTGGTCGCCGCCTGCGGCCTCGCCCAGGGGATGGACCTGCCGGGCAGCGTCGCACCCTTCATCCTGCGCGGTGTCACCCTGGCCGGGATCGACAGCGTGATGGCGCCGAAGCCCCTGCGGCTGGAGGCGTGGTCCCGCCTCGCCCGCGACCTCGACCCCGACCTGCTGGACGCCATGACGACGACGGTCACGCTCGACCAGGTGCCCGACACGGCCCGCGCCATCCTGGCCGGGCAGGTGCGCGGGCGCGTGGTGGTGGAAATCGGCTGATCGCCGTCAGGCCAGCCAGTCCTCGGCCCGCAGCCCTTCCACACGGGTGAACTCGCCCAGGTTGCCCGTCACGACGATCAGGCCACGGCTCCGGGCGTGACCGGCGATCATCAGGTCGTAGGGGCCGATCACCCGGCCCCGGCGCTCCAGGTCGGCCCGGATGTCGGCGAAATGCCAGGCGGCGTCCGCGTCGAACGGCAGCACCTCCAGCCGTGCGGCGAAGCTCTCCACCTCCCGCCGGACCTCCAGCGGCCGGGCCGACCGGGCGGCGCCGTGGAACAGCTCGCCGAGCGTGACGACGGAGACGCAGAGTCCCGACGCCTCGGCGTTGAAGCGCGCCCGTGCACCCGCCGGACGGTCGCGCAGCACGCGGATGCAGATGCTGGTGTCCAGCATGTGGCGGAGCACTAGAGCGGCTCCCGCTCCTGGCCGGCCGGCTGCTCCCGGTCCGGGAAGTCGATGCCGGGCGCGTCGAAGAAATCGTCCCAGACGCCGCCGGCCGGCACGATGACGCGCCGGGCTCCGTCCTTCAGGATCGCCACCTCGCGCACGCCCTCGGGGAACGCGATCTCCTTGGGCAGGCGCACGGCCTGGGTCCGATTGGATTGGAACAGGGTGGTGCGGACGGGCACGGGCGATCCCTTCTGTATATCCAGGTTGTATATCCCCCCGTCCCCTGCCACGCAAGCCCTACAAAGATGGCCGTCCGCCCGTCCAATGGTGGTATGCTGGGGCCATGGACACCCGTTCGCATGGCCGCGCCGTCGGCCCCAGCCCCGCCGCCCCTTCCCGCCGCGCCATCCTGGCCGGTGCCGTGGGCCTGTGCGCCCTGGCGCTGGCCGGCCCGGCGGCCGCCGCGGGCGCCAACAAGGGCCCGGCACGCCATTTCCGCCTGCCGCCCATGACCATCCAGGGCAAGGACCGCTTCTCCTACGTCCGGCTGGAGGCGGAACTGGTGGTGCGGGAGACGGACAAGCTCGCCAGCGAGATGGAGCGGGTGAACCTGCTGCGGCCCCGCATCGTCGGCCAGCTGATCGAGAACCTGTCGGCGGAACGGTTCGAGGACACGCTGGTCACGACCGAGCAGGTGAAGTGGCTGAAGGGGCGCATCCGGGAGCTGTCCAACGCCGCCATCGGCGAGCCCCTGATCGAGGATGTGCTGATCATCAGCCTGCTGGTGACCTGAGGCCCCCCGACCGGATCAGCGCTCCGCGAGGGCTGCGGCCGTGGCCGCCGCAGCGTCGCGCAGGGCCCGGTGCGGTGGCTCCGTCGCCGCCGCGTCGCCACCGCGCAGGCACAGGTCCAGCGCCAGGGCGGCCTCCCGCAGGCGGGTGAGGCCGAGGTTGGCCGCCAGACCCTTGACCGCGTGCGCGGCCCGCCGGGCGGCGGCGGGATCGCCGGCGGCGAGTGCTGCGTCGAGGCGGGCCAGTTCGGTGTCCAGGGTCTCCGGCACCATGGCGAGCAGTGCTGCCAGCCCGTCGGCGCCGATCGAACCGGCGAGGGCGGCCAGGGCCCCCTCGTCCAGGATCGGCGGGGCCGGATCGCCGCGCGCGATGTCACCGTCCATGTCCCGCTCCACCCGCTTCAACCCCGGTCCCCCGGCCCGTTCAATGCAGCCCGTTCAGTCCAGGAAGAAGTCGGGCATCAGCGGCTCGCCCGGAACCAGCGCGTACGTCTCCAGGTCCGTCACCCCCGCCATCCGCAGCACATCGTCATCGATGAAGAAGTTCCCGGTGGTCGTGCGCGAGTCGGAGGTCAGGATCAGGTAGGCCGCGTCCGCCATGATGTCGACCGTGCGGCAGCCCTTGGGGATCTCGCCCCCGCCCAGCATGCGCATCGCGGCCGTGGCGATGGCCGTGCGGGGCCAGAGCGCGTTGACGCCGACGCCCCGCTTGCGGAACTCCTCCGCCATGCCCAGCACGCACATGCTCATGCCGTACTTCGCCATGGTGTAGGCGACGTGCCCCTTGAACCAGCGCGGGTTCATGTTCAGCGGCGGGGACAGCATCAGGATGTGCGGATTCTCCGCGTTCAGGAGATGCGGCAGGCAGGCCTGGGAGCAGACGAAGGTGCCCCGCGCGTTGACCCCGTGCATCAGGTCGAAGCGCTTCACCGCCGTCTCCAGCGTGCCGGTCAGCTGGATGGCGCTGGCGTTGTTCACCAGGATGTCGATGCCGCCGAAGGTCTCCACCGTCTTCGCCACGGCGTCGGCCACGGCGTTCTCGTCGCGGATGTCGACCTGTAGCGCGAGCGCCTTGCCGCCCGCCGCCTCGATCTCCTCCGCAGCACTGAAGATGGTGCCCTCGAGCTTCGGATGCGGGTCGGCCGTCTTGGCGGCGATGGCGATGTTGGCGCCGTCGCGCGCGGCGCGCAGCGCGATGGCCTTGCCGATCCCGCGCGAGGCGCCGGTGATGAAGATGGTCTTGCCCGCCAGCGTGCGCATGGTCCCACGTCCTCCCGATCCGGTTTCTGTTCGTTCCGGGCACCCTATCCGGTCGGCGCGGGGCGCTCAATTCCCCCGGGAGGGCCACCCGGGAGGACGGCATGCGCCGCGATCGGCCGGTCACCGGGCGGCCGGGGCTGGGCAGGCCGGGCGGGCGGTGCTATAAGGGCCGCCCTGTACGCCCCCGGCGCCCGCGTCCCCGTAGCTCAGCCGGATAGAGCAAGCGTTTCCTAAACGCTAGGTCGGCGGTTCGAATCCGTCCGGGGACGCCATCGCCTTCTCCCCTCGCCCCTGGCCCCCTTCGCTTATGGCGGGACCTGCCGCTGTGCCATATAGTCGGGCGATACAGGATCATTCCCCGAGGGACCCCATGGCGGAGGCGCCGCGCATCGCCATCGTCGACGACGAGCCCGGCATCCGGGAGATGCTGGCCGAATACCTGTCGGGCCAGGGTTTCCGCATGCTGGCGGCGCCGGACGGGTCCGCCCTGGACCGGATCATGGCCGACGGCGGGGCCGACCTTGTGCTGCTGGACCTGACCCTGCCGGGGGAGGACGGCTTCTCCATCGCCCGGCGCCTGCGCGCCCTGCCCGGGGGCGGGCCGGGAATCATCATGGTGACGGGTGCCGGCACCACGGTCGACCGGGTGGTGGGGCTGGAGCTGGGGGCCGACGACTATGTCGCCAAGCCGTTCGAGCTGCGCGAACTGCTGGCCCGGGTGCGCGCCGTGCTGCGCCGGGCGGCGGCGCGGACGGCGGTGCCGGAACCGGTGGCCCAGGACGTGATCGCCTTCGGGCCCTGGCGGCTGGACCTGTCGGGGCGCACCCTGCGGCGGATGGAAGGCGGCATCGTCGAGCTGACGGCGATGGAGTTCGACCTGCTGTCGGTGCTGGCCCAGCGGCCGAACCGGGTGCTGACCCGTGACCAGCTCCTGGACCTCGCCCACAACCGCGACATCGAGCCGTTCGACCGCTCCATCGACGTGCGCATCACCCGCCTGCGCAAGAAGATCGAGACCGACCCCGCCCGGCCGCAGTTCATCAAGACCATGCGCGGGGCGGGCTACATGTTTGTCCGCGAGGGCTGAGGGGCTGCCGCCGAAGGGCCGCGCGCATCGTCGCCCCGCGCGCCGCGCATGGGTCGGCCCTTCGCCCTTTCGATCGATTGCGTTAGCGTTGGCCCCATGAACCGGATCGTCAACATCCTGCCGTGCGCCGTCGCCACCATGGTCCACCTTATGGACCATGCGGGGGACTTGCGCGCCTGAGGTCGACGACCATCCGGTGACGAACGCGAGGGGCCCCCGCCGGTGACGGTTCGGGGCCTTCTTCTTTCCGGCACAACCCGATCCGCCCCAGCACCCCCTCCTGACATGAAGGAGAGCGATCATGGGAAGCATTGTGCGGAGGGAGCCGCCGCCCGGCGTGCGCGTGCGGGAGGCGCGGTTGAGCGACGCGGAGGGGCTGACGGCCCTGGCGAACCTGCCGGGGTTCCGGCGCAACACCCTGCGCCTGCCCTATCAGCGGCTGGAGACGGCAAAGCGGTGGCTGGAGGGATTGGGCCCGGACGACGTGCAGATCGTGGCCGAGCTAGAGGGAACCGTGGTCGGCAGCGCCGGCATCCAGCGCGGCAAGGGTCGGCAGGTCCATGTCGGGTTCCTCGGCATCGGCGTGCATGACGACCATGTCGGCCGGGGGATCGGCACCGCCCTGATGGCGGCGCTGGTCGACACGGCCGACGACTGGATGGACCTGAAACGCCTGGACCTGACGGTGTTCACCGACAACGAACGCGCCGTCGCGCTCTACCGCCGCTTCGGCTTCGTGGAGGAGGGGGTGCGCCGCGCCTACGCCTTCCGCGAAGGGCGGTATGTGGACGCGCTGCAGATGGGCCGGGTGCGGGGCGCCTAGGGTCGTTACGGAGCCGGAACAGCGGCGGGGGCGAACACGTCCTCGCCGCCGAGCCACGCCGCCCGCGCGTCCGGCCGGGCGAGCGCGATGGCGAGCGCCTGGACCAATTCCAGCCGCTGCGTGTCGCGCTTCCCCTTCGCGAGGGCGGCGGCGGCGGCTCCGTCCACCACCGCCTTCGCCTTGAGATGGACGCCGGACAGCGGCAC
>JAJUIU010000113.1 GCA_029267445.1 Rhodospirillaceae bacterium | reverse complement strand
GCGCGGGGCCGTGCCGGTGGCGGCCTGGAGGGTGCGGACCTCCAGCAGGCGCTGGGTGCGCTTGGGCACGAACAGGCTGCCGTCCGCCTGCCGGCGCGGCGTGTCGGCCGACGCGACGGTGGGCGTGGGCGGGCCGTGGTCGTGTCCGGCATGGGCGCGCACCTCAACCGGCGCCGACGCCACCGCCAGCAGCAGGGCTGCCGCCGTGACCGCCCCGGCGCGCCGCCGGGTCAGGGCCGCGACCGCCGCCGCCAGCAGCGCACCGGCCAGGAAAGCCCCGGCGATCCACGCCCAGGGCGGCCCGCCGCCGACGTCCGTCGCCGCCGTCTCCTCAGCGATGGTCAGCGTGCCGACCAGCAGGTCGGACACCTCACCCGCCGCCACGGTGACCAGCACCTCGTGCGCACCGGGCTCGGTCACCCAGGGGGCCGCGATGGCGAAGGTGCCGTCGGGCTGGGCCTCCGCCTTCAGCATCTCGCCGCCGTCGGCGCCGACCTCGACCGTCGCCTCCGTCACCGGCGCGTTGTCGGCGAAGCGGTCGATCCAGAGGATCAGGCGCCCGTCGCGGACGAGGCCGGCCATCTCCAGGTCGGTGCCCGTGGCCTCCACCATCGGCATGGCGGGGCCGGTCGCGGCGGGTGCCGGCGGGCCGTGGTCGTGGCCGGCATGGGCCAGGACCCGGCCTGCGGGCAGAACTGTCGCGATGAGGAGAAGGGCCCCGATCAGGGCGGTACGCGCGGAGAACATGGGGGACGTCCGTCGGTGCGGCCCGCAGGGTCGTGCGGGCACGGGTCGGCCAAGCCGATCCGACGGCGTCGACGCGCGCCGGGCCGGCGGGTCAGCCGGACGTCTGTGGGGGTCTGAGGCGCGGGGAGTGCGCGATGCCGTCCCGCAGTGCCGTGGGCATCGGCAGGACGTTCGCGACGGGGCCCTGGCTGGGGCCGACGCCGCCCACGGCCGCCAGCCCGCCGGGCACGGCGCAATGGGCGAGGCAGCAGCATGTGGCGCCGGCGTCGCCATGGTCGTGACCGCCGGCGGGCAGGTGATGGATGCCGCTGTGCATCTCGCCCGACTGGCAGTCGGCCTTCGGGGCCTTCAGCGCCGGCGTCTCCGCCTCCCCGATCAGGCGGGCGAGGTCGAGCGACGGATGCGTGTCGTCCAGTGCGAAGGGCTGGACCGGCGCGGGCGGCGGTGCCGTGGCCGTGCCACCGCCGGACGCCATGGGTGCCGCCATCCGGGCGCCGGCCTCGGCCGCCGTCGTCGCCGACGCGCGGGCCAGAATCAGCGGCTTCGCCGCCGTCTCGATCCGCTTCGCGGGCTGATGGTGATGGTGCCCGGCATGGGCGTGAGCGGCCTGCGGTCCGGCGAGCAGCAGCAGGGCCAGGGCGAAAAGCCCGGCCATCCCCAGCCGCCATGTCCGGTACGCGTCGCGCATGCCCCTAAACTCGTTCATCCGGGCCGCCGGTTCAAGGGCTGTTACAATCCGGCCCGACACCCGGTCAGACCGGCCACAGCCCCCAGACCAATGTGAACACCGACAGGGACAGCGCCGTGACGCCTGTCACACCCACGCCGAGGAGCGTGCCGAGCGGCAGCCAGCGATCCCGCCGCACCATGACGAGCCGCACCAGCACGGCGATGCCCAGCAGGCCCAGCAGCGGGGCAAGCCAGGCGAACCAACCGGCCCAGTGGACGAGGCCGAACAGGATCAGCGGTTCGGCCGCCGCGACGGTCAGCCCGGCCGCCGCTCCGGACCCCGCGACATAGACGAGGCCCGTCACGGCGGTGGCGAAGGCGAGCGGGCGGGCATAGCCCGTGTCGACGGGCTCGCCCGTGTATTCGGCCGACTCGGCCGACCGCCGGTCGACGGCGCGGCCCAGCGCCGCCGCCGGATAGAACAGGCCCGCCAGCGCCAGCAGCAGGGCCGACGCCAGGCCCCAGACGGCGGCCGCCACGGCCCAGGGGATGCTGCGCTCGGCCTGCAGGATGACGTTGGCGACGAAGGCCGTGGGCCAGACGGGCCGCAGATACGTCGCCGCCTCCTGGCCCTCCCGGGCGCATGCGAGGTCGACCGGCTTGGCGGGATCGTCGAAGAAGGCGGTCAGGAATTCGCCCGCGCATTCGACCGACCGGGTCGGCCCATGGCCCGCGTGCGGGAACTCCACATACTGGCCGTTCGTGAAGCCCGGCAGGATGATCTGCGCCAGATAGGGCGGGGTCACCGGGTCCCAGGCGCCGTTCGCGATCAGCGTCGGGATGTCGGTCGTGACCGGCGCATAGTCGGCCCGGTCGCGCATGGGCAGCCCCGCCGCCTCGCAGGCCGCGACCGCGCGGGCGGCGTTTTCCGGCGTGCCGAACATGCCGGCCATGACGGGATCGGCCGCCCGCTCCTCCTCCGCCACGGCCGCGAGGGCCTGCGGGAACCCGTCCAGGCAGGTGATGGCGTTGTGCATGCCCCAACTGATGTCGGCGCCGGGGGCGCCCATCCCCATCGCGGCCGCCAGGGCCCGGAACCGCTTGGGGTCGCGCGTCTCCGCCATGCGCACGATTCCGTCGATCACGGCGGGCACGGCCGCGTGGTTCTCCTCCTCGTAGGTCAGGCCGAAGGGGAGCAGCCCGACGATGTTCTGGAAGAAGGTGACTTCGCCCGAGGGTGCGGCCTCACGGTCCCGCACCGGCACGGTGACCGGCGCCTCGGCCATCGCCTGGATCGCCGCCCGCCAGCGCGCCTTCAGGTCCGGATATGCGGCGGCACAGGCCGGCTGCTCGGCGCAGGCGGCCACATGGCGGTCGATCAGGCGGTTGCCCATCCTCGCGTAGCGCCGCAGGTCGGTCAGGTCCAGCGGCACGATGGCGTCCAGCACAAGCGCGCGGATGCCGTCCGCATCGACCTTCACCAGCGCCTGCCCCAGCATGGAGCCGTAGGAGATGCCCCAGACGTTCCATTGCGCGTGGCCCAGCGCCTCCCGCAGGGCCTTCACATCGCGGGCGTTCTCGAAGCTGTGATAGCCGGTCAGGTCGACCCCGGCCGCCGTCGCCGCGCGGGCGCAGTCCAGTTCCTTCTCGAAATTCAGCCGCTCCTGCTCGTCGAAGGTCTTCGCCTGCCGTTCGGCCAGCCGCTCCTGTCCGTAGAAGGCGCAGAACTCGCCCGACGCGCCGATACCCCGCTGTTCCAGGATGATCAGGTCGCGGGTCTCCAGCAGCCCGTGCTCCAGGAACCGCTCCACATACATAGTCACAGGCGCACCCGGCCCGCCGGTCAGGTAAATGACCGGGTCCGGCCGCCTCTCCTCCGGTTCGCGGGCGTGCAGCGTGACCACATGCAGACGGATCAGCCGGCTGTCCGGCTTTTCCCGGTTCTCCGGAACGGTCAGCAGCCCGCAGGACACCTGCCCCGGCTCGTACCGGATATCGCCCTTGAAGGGGCAGACAACGGAGACATAGGCCGGATCCGGCACCGGACGCGGCACGGGCCGTGTGTCCGCCGGCTGGGTGCCGATCCGGACGGGCGCCGGGTCCAGCGCCGGTTCCGGCGGCGATGCCGGGTCCTGGGCCAGGGCGGCGGTGGCGGCGAGAAGCAGGGCGCTGACCAGGAGGGCACGAATACGCATGGGACGGATCACCCCCGCGGCGCGACAATGCGGGAACTATCCCGCGTTCCGGCGAAAAAGAAAATCGCCCCCGCCGGAGGTCCGGACGGGGGCGTTCAGGGTCACCAGGGTCGCCGCCGGGGACGACTGCCTTGAAACGGCCCGGCGGTCTTGCGAGGAGCGCGTTGGCTCCTGGCCTGTGCCGGGGGGATCAGCCCCCGGCCTGGACGATGCGGTCGTAGGCCGGCAGCGTCAGGAACTCGACGAGATTCGCGTTGAAAACGAGGTCGGCGAACATGCGGCCGGCCTCATCGTACTTGCCGTGCATGTAGCGGTCGGCGCCGACGCGATCCTTCCAGGCGTCCAGCTCCTCCACGATCACCTGCTCCACCAGGGCGCGGTCCACCGGGCGGCCGTCATCCAGGGTCTTCTTGTGGTGCAGCCACTGCCAGACCTGGGTGCGGCTGATCTCCGCCGTGGCGGCGTCCTCCATCAGGTTGAACAGCGGCACGCAGCCGAGGCCGCGCAGCCACGCCTCGATATAGCCGATGCTGACCGACACGTTCATGCGCAGCCCCGCCTCCGACCGGTGGCCGTCCGGAACCTTCAGCAGGTCGGCCGCCGTGATCGTCACATCCTCGCGCTTGCGGGCAATCTGGTTCGGCGTCGGCATGATCCGGTCGAACACCTCCATCGCCAGCGGGACGAGGCCGGGGTGGGCGACCCAGGTGCCGTCATGGCCGTTGGTGGCCTCCCGCTCCTTGTCGGCCTTCACTTTGGCGAAGACGGCGGCGTTCGCCTGCTCGTCGTTCTTGATCGGGATGAAGGCCGCCATGCCGCCGATGGCCGGGGCCTCGCGGCGGTGGCAGGTCTTGATGGCCAGCAGGCTGTAGCTGTTCATCATGTGCGTGGCCATCGTCACCTCCGCCCTGTCGGGCAGGACGGCGGCCGGATCGTTCCTGAACTTCTTGATGAAGCTGAAGATGTAGTCCCAGCGCCCACAGTTCAGGCCGGCCGAGTGGTCGCGCAGCTCGTACAGGATCTCGTCCATCTCGAAGGCGGCCAGGATCGTCTCGATCAGCACAGTGCCCTTGATGGTGCCGTGGGCGACACCCAGCGCCTTCTCCGCGTGGGTGAAGGCGTCGTTCCACAGCCGCGCCTCCAGATGGCTTTCCATCTTCGGCAGGTAGAAGTACGGGCCGGAACCGCGCGCCAGCAGCTCCTTGGCGTTGTGGAAGAAATACAGGCCGAAATCGAACAGCCCGCCGGACATCGGCTTGCCGTCCACCAGCACGTGCTTCTCCTCCAGGTGCCAGCCGCGCGGGCGGACCTTCAGAACGGCGACCTTGTCGTTCAGCTTGTAGCTCTTGCCGCTGGACGGGTCGCTGAAGGTGATGGTGCGGCGGATGGCGTCGCGCAGGTTGATCTGGCCCTCGATCTGGTTGGTCCAGGTGGGCGTGTTGCTGTCCTCGAAATCCGCCATGAACACCTTGGCGCCGCTGTTCAGCGCGTTGATGATCATCTTGCGGTCGACGGGGCCGGTGATCTCCACCCGGCGGTCCTGCAGGTCGGCCGGCAGCGGGGCGATGGTCCAGTCCCCCTCGCGCACGGCCTTGGTCTCGGCCAGGAAATCGGGCTTCACGCCGGCGTCAAGTTTCTTCTGCCGCTCCGCGCGGGCGGCCAGCAGCTCGCGCCGGCACTGGCCGAACAGACGCTCGAGCTCCACGACGAAGGCCAAGGCCTCGGGCGTCAGGATGTCCCCGAAGCCGGGATTCAGCGGTGCGGTGATCTCCACACCGGCGGGAAGCGTGGCCATGCTTGTCTCCTCCTGAACGGGGCTCTTTGTTGAGCGTGTGCTTATAACCGCCGGGGCGGGCGATGACACATGAGGGGTTGTCATCTGGCGGATGAATTCATTTCATGCGTCGTCGCCATTGCCAGGCTTGTGTTTAGGCGGGCCCCGGCACGGTGCGCACTGATCGGCATGGACCAGGGTCGGCTTCCCAACCATCGCCTGGGCCAGGATCGATCGGTCGAACGGGTCCGCATGGGGCATGTCGACCGCCCCGATGGCATCGGCAGGACGCGGCATGATCCAGGGGGCGGAAAACCGTTCCGCCCATCCGCTCACCCCCACGGCACCATCATGGCGTAGGCGCCGGCCTGTACCGCCACCATGCGGCCCTTGTCGCGCCTCGTCGTGCCGGTGTCCGCCTTCCCATCGGCCGCCTGTCCGTCGGAATGGTCGTGGGCGGCGTCCTTGGCGCGGTGTTCGCTGGATCGGTCGCTCATGTGGGCCTCCGTTGTTGCGAGGGGCGGTCACATTGTGCGCCGCAGCATACTGGTCAACCGTGACAGTGCAATGAATCAACCCCGGCGGAGGGGCGGCCCGGTTGTCCGCGGCGATCCTGCGCGCCGCGACCGGGTCCGGCGTTCGCCCCGGCCCATTCAGCGGGCCGGCGGCTGCCGGAAAAACCCCTCGCCGGGATCGTGGGGGCGGACGGCGATCAAGCGCGCCGGCCACCACCCGCCCCGGCCCCGTTCAGCGGGACCGGGACGGAACCCTGTGCCGTGTGCCGATCAGTGGAACTGGTCGGTCTCGGTGCTGTCCTTCATGGCGGTCGTCGAGGACGTACCGCCGGAGATCGCCAGCGCCACGGCGTCGAAGTAGCCGGTGCCGACCTCGCGCTGGTGCTTCACGGCGGTGAAGCCCTTCTCCACGGCCGCGAACTCGCGCTGCTGCATCTCGGAGTAGGCGGCCATGCCGCGCTCCTTGTAGCCCTTCGCCAGCTCGAAGGTGGCGAGGTTCAGGCTGTGGAAGCCCGCCAGCGTCACGAACTGGTACTTGTAGCCCATGGCCCCCAGCTCGGCCTGGTACTTGGCGATGGTCGCGTCGTCCAGGTTGGCCTTCCAGTTGAAGCTGGGCGAGCAGTTATAGGCCAGCATCTTGCCGGGGAACTTCTTGTGCACGGCCTCGGCGAAGCGGCGCGCGTCGTCCAGGTTCGGCTTGGACGTCTCCCACCACATCAGGTCGGAGTAGGGGGCGTATTCCAGCGCGCGGGCGATGCAGTAGTCGACTCCCACGCCCTTCTTGATCCGATAGAAGCCTTCCGGCGTCCGGTCGTTCCGGTCGATGAAGGGATGGTCGCGCTCGTCCACGTCACTGGTGATCAGCTGGGCGGACTCGGCATCCGTGCGGGCCACCACCAGGGTGGAGGTGCCGCAGACGTCGGCGCCCATGCGGGCGGCATTGAGCGTTCGGATGAACTGCTGGATCGGGATCAGCACCTTGCCGCCCAGATGGCCGCACTTCTTCTCGGACGCCAGCTGGTCCTCGAAGTGGACGGCGGCGGCTCCCGCCTCGATCATCCCCTTCATCAGCTCGAAGGCGTTCAGCGGACCGCCGAAGCCGGCCTCGGCATCGGCGATGATCGGCGCGAACCAATAGGTGTCGCCCTTGCCCTCCATGGTCTGGATCTGGTCGGCGCGCTGCAGCGCGTTGTTGATCCGCTTCACCACCATCGGGACGGAATTGGCCGGATACAGGCTCTGGTCCGGGTACATCTGGCCGGCCAGGTTGGCGTCGGCCGCGACCTGCCACCCGGAAAGATAGATCGCCTCCAGGCCCGCCTTCACATGCTGCACCGCCTGGTTGCCGGTGAAGGCGCCCAGCGTGTGGACATAGGGGCGGGTGTGCAGCAGTTCCCACAGGCGGCGCGCACCCATCTCGGCCAGCGTGTACTGGATTTTGACCGAGCCGGAGAGGCGGCGCACATCCTCCATGGTGTAGTCGCGCTTGATGCCGTCCCAGCGCTTGGCGTGGATGCGGGCGATCTCGGCTTCGTCGGCGAGGCGGCCATTGTCGAGCGGGGCCATCGTGGAAAACTCCTCCATATGAACTTTTCCGCGCCGCTCCCGATCAGCCGGGGCTCATGGTGCGGCGCACACCGGTAGAGTAATGTTCGGGACGGCCCACTGGTTCAATCGGACATTTCCGTAAAGTGGTGCGGCTGTAACAGCTTGTCATGCCGGTTGCTGTAAAGCTGTAAAGTCTGTAAATTCACGCGATCGTTCCCCCGCGTGGACCCTGCCGAGATGTCCGAGAAGAAAGCCATGGTGGGACATAAGGTCCGGCGCCTGCGCCGCGACCTGAAGCTGACCCAGGCGCAGATGGCGGACGAGCTGGGGATCAGCCCCAGCTATCTGAACCTGATCGAGAGCAACCAGCGGCCGCTGACCGTGCCGCTGCTGCTGAAGATCGGGCAGACCTACGATGTCGACCTCGCCAGCTTCGCGGAGGATGACGAGACGCGGCTGGTGGCCGGCCTGAAGGAGGTCTTCGCCGACCCGCTGTTCGAGACGTCCGACATCAAGAACCAGGACATGAAGGAGCTGGCGGCCGTCGCCCCCACGCTGGGACAGGCGGTGGTGCAGCTCTACCGCGCCTACCGGGAGGCGCGCCAGGACCTGTCCGCCCTGGCCGAAAGCGTGGCCGACGGCGACAAGCTGGCCGTCCGGGATGTGCGCGCCTTCCCGCAGGAGGAGGTGGGGGAGTGGTTCCAGGCCCAGTCCAACCATTTCCCCGAGATCGAGACGGCGGCCGAGACCCTGTGGATCGACGCCGACCTGGACGCGAACGACCTCTATGGCAGCCTCGCCGTCCATATCCAGTCGGCCCACGGGGTGCGGGTGAAGCTGATGCCGGTGGAGGTGATGGGCGGCACGGTGCGCCGCTACGACCGGCACTCCAAGCGGGTGCTGATCTCCGAGATGCTGCCGCCGGCGGGGCGGACCTTCCACCTCGCGGCCCAGCTCGGCTTGCTGAAGCACCGCGACCTGCTGGACCGCACGGTGGACCAGGGCGGCTTCGCCAGCGACGAGGCGCGGCGCCTCGCCCTGATCGGGCTCAGCAACTATTTCGCCGGCGCCGTCATGATGCCCTATGGCCGCTTCCTGGAGGCGGCGCGGGCGCAGCGTTACGATGTGGAGGTGCTGATGCACCGCTTCGTCGCCAGCTTCGAACAGGTGG
The DNA here is from genome assembly GCA_029267445.1 of Rhodospirillaceae bacterium. Classification (GTDB taxonomy): domain Bacteria; phylum Pseudomonadota; class Alphaproteobacteria; order Azospirillales; family Azospirillaceae; genus JAJUIU01. Next base: position 1,485 of record JAJUIU010000113.1, on the reverse strand, counting down.
CCCACCGGCTGACGACCTTGCAGCGGCCGGGGGCCAAGGGCGTGCCCTTTTTCTTCCTGCGCATCGACCACGCCGGCAACGTGTCCAAGCGGTTCAGCGCCGTGCCGGCCTTCCATTTCGCCCGGTTCGGTGGGGCCTGCCCGCGCTGGCGCATCCACGACGCCTTCCGCATGCCGGGCGCCATCCAGACCCAGCTCGCCCAGATGCCTGACGGGACGACCTACTTCTCCATCTGCCGCCGGGTGGTGAAGGCGGGTGGGGGCTGGCGCGACCCGGCGCGGCAGTTCGCGATAGCGCTCGGCACCGACATCGGCCATGCGGGCCAGCTCGTCTATGCCGACGGGGTGGACCTGCACAACAAGGCGGCGGCCACGCCCATCGGCGTCAACTGCCGCACCTGTCCGCGCCTGGACTGCACCCAGCGCGCCTTCCCGCCGCTGAACCACCGGCTGGAGGTGGACGAGAACATCCGCGGCGCGTCCAGCTATGTGGGGGTCGGGGTGGAGTAGGGGGCTGCGCCGGGCGCGACCACAGTTGCACACATAAAGATATCTTTATGCTTGATGGATGTCGGCGGCGCTGGTACACCCTGCGGCGCGATCCCCGGCCGCGCGGCCGGGACCCATGAACTCGTCCGGCCGGTGCCATCCGGCCGCCCGCATCCGGCAAACGCCCGAGAACGCCCGAAGGAGCAGCGACCCATGTCCGCCACCGGCTTCACCGACTACAAGGTCAAGGATATCAGCCTCGCCGCCTGGGGCCGGAAGGAGATCGCCATCGCCGAGACGGAGATGCCGGGCCTGATGGCGCTGCGCGAGGAATACGGTGCTTCGAAGCCGCTGAAGGGTGCCCGCATCGTCGGCTGCCTGCACATGACCATCCAGACGGCCGTGCTGATCGAGACGCTGGTGCATCTGGGCGCCACGGTGCGCTGGTCGTCCTGCAACATCTTCTCCACCCAGGACCACGCCGCGGCCGCCATCGCCGCCGCCGGCATCCCCGTCTTCGCCTGGAAGGGCATGGACGAGGAGGAGTTCTGGTGGTGCATCGAGCAGACCCTGCGGGGTCCGGACGGCTGGACGCCGAACATGATCCTGGATGACGGCGGCGACGTCACCCAGATCATGCACGACAAGTATCCGGAGATGCTGAACGACGTGCGCGGCCTGTCGGAGGAGACGACCACGGGCGTGCACCGTCTGTACGAGATGATGAAGAAGGGCACCCTCAAGGTCCCGGCCATCAACGTCAACGACAGCGTCACCAAGTCCAAGTTCGACAACCTGTACGGCTGCCGCGAGTCCCTGGTGGACGGCATCCGCCGCGCCACCGACGTGATGATGGCCGGCAAGGTCGCCGTGGTCGCCGGCTTCGGCGACGTGGGCAAGGGCTCCGCCGCCAGCCTGCGCACCGCCGGCGCGCGCGTCATCGTCACCGAGATCGACCCGATCTGCGCCCTGCAGGCGGCGATGGAGGGCTACGAGG
>JAJUIU010000085.1 GCA_029267445.1 Rhodospirillaceae bacterium | reverse complement strand
GCCGTCGGAAGTCTGGGCGACGATGTAGGTGCCGTGGAGCTGCGCCCGGGCGGCCCCCAGGGGGAAGTCGTCGGCCGGGGCGACGGGCGGCGGCACCTCCGTCCGCGCCACGGGCACGAAGCCGCCGTCGGCAGGCCGGTCCGGCAGACCCTGGAACGGCGCCTGGAAGGCCATAGCCATTTCCGCCATGCCGCGCGACGGCGGTGGCGGGGCTTCCGGCCGGCCGGTCCACATGAAGGCGGGCTGGGGGGCGGCGCGCGGAGTGAGGCTGGCGAGCGTGGCCTCCCCCACCGTGTTGCTGGCCCGGTGCCCGGCGGACGCCAGCGCATGCTTCAGCGCGCCCACGATCAGCCCGCGCACCAGCGCCTGGTCGCGGAAGCGCACCTCCGTCTTCGCCGGGTGGACGTTCACGTCCACATCTTCCGGTGCGATCTCGAGGAACAGGGCCAGCATCGGGTGGCGGTCGCGGGCGAGGAAGTCGGCATAGGCGCCGCGGACGGCCCCGGCCAGCAACCGGTCCTTCACCGGGCGGCCGTTGACGAACAGGTACTGCCCGGCCGCCGTAGGCCGGTTCAGCGTCGGCAGACCGATGTGGCCGATCAGGCGTACACCCTGGCGTACGGCGTCCACCGGCAGCGAATTCTCCTGGAATTCCCGGCCCATGACGGCCCCCAGGCGGGCGAGGCGCGCCTGCATCGGATCGCCGGAGACGGCGGGCAGGCGCACGGGCGTACGCGTGTCGTCGGTGAGGAAGAACCCCACCTGCGGGTGGGCCATGGCGAGGCGCTGGACCACATCGACGGCGTGGTCGGCCTCCGTCCGGCTGGTCTTCAGGAACTTGAGCCGGGCGGGTGTCGCGTAGAACAGGTCCCGCACCTCCACCCGCGTGCCGAAGCCGCCCGGGGCCGGTTGCGGCGCATGCTTCGCCCCGCCCTCCACCGTGATGCAGAAGGCGCTGTCGGTCCCGCGCGGGCGGGACAGGATGGAGAGGCGGCTGACCGCACCGATGGAGGGCAGCGCCTCCCCCCGGAACCCGAGGGTGCGGATATGGACGAGGTCATCCTCCGGCAGTTTGGAGGTGGCGTGACGCTCCACCGCCAAGGAAAGCTCGTCGGGGCCCATGCCGCAGCCGTCGTCGGCCACGCAGAGCAGCGCCTTGCCGCCGTCGCGCAGGGTCACCTCGATCCGGGTGGCGCCCGCGTCGAGCGCGTTCTCCACCAGTTCCTTCACGGCGGCCGCAGGCCGCTCCACCACCTCGCCGGCGGCGATGCGGTTGACCAGCGTGTCGGGAAGGCGGCGGATCGTCATCCGCTAGATATAGCAGTGCCACGCCCTGAACGCCAAGGCGGCATCAAGCTATTGTGGTGTAGCCTGGGGCGTCAGGACGAAACCCGGCGGCAGGCCGGTGGTGCCATCCACCGCCGCGACGGTGGCGAGCTGGTCCCGCGTCAGCCGGGTGCCGGCGAGGATGGCGCGGGACAGGTCCGCCTCCCGCAGGTCCGCCTGCAGAAGGTTGGCGAAGGAGAGGTCGGCGCCGACCAGATTGACCTTGCGCAGCTTCGCCCCTGACAGGTCGGCATAGCGCAATCGGGCGCCGGTCAGGTCGCAGCGGACCTGCCGTGTGTCGTCGATCTGCAGGGCGCCCAGGTTGGCGCCCTTGAGATCCGCGTTGTTCAGCTTGGCCCCGCGCAGGTTGGTGCCGCGCAGATCGGCGCCGGCGAGGTTGGCCGTGCGGAAATCGCTTTCCTGGAGCTGGGCCACCTGGATGTGCGCGCCGGAGAGATCGACGCCGTAGAAGACGGCGTTGCAGGCGACCAGCCGCGTCAGCAGCGCGCGCGACAGGCTTTGCCCCCGGAGATCGAAGCCGGAAAGGTCCAGGGCGGCCCCCTGCTGTCCCGCCGTGCCGACCCAGAGGCCGTGGCGACGGATCATCTCCTCCAGGGGTGCTTCCAGGCTGTCAACCGTCTTGCCGCTGCTGCTGTCGGTCATGGCGCCGGACAGGTCGGCCCCGCCCAGTTCGGTCATGGTCATGGTGGCGCCGGTCAGGACCGCACCCCGCAGGCTGGCGCCGCGCACATCGGCACCGGACAGGTCCGCCCCCTCAAGGATGGCGCCGTTCAGGGTGGCGTTGCGCAGGTTTGCGCGCACCAGCTTGGTGCCCTTCATCACCGCGTCGGTGAAGTCGGTGTGCATGGCCACACTGCCCGACATCTTGGCGTTCGACAGGTTGGCGTTGGAGAGGTTCGCCCCCTCCATGTCGGAGGGGTTGGTGTCCACCTGCACGACCTTGAGGGTGCCGTCCTGCTGCTTCTGGGCCAGCGAGCCGTCGCGCAGGTCGCAGTCGAACAGGTTGGCCCCCGACAGGTTGGCCCCGCGCAGCACGGCGCCGCGCAGATCCGCCTTGATCAGGGAGGCGCCCTCCAGGTTCGCCAGCCGCAGGTCGCAGGCGAACAGGACGGCGCAGTCCAGCACCGCGCCCTTGAGGTTGGCGCCGCGGAACAGGCTGCCGGTGAAGTCGGCGTGGGACAGGTCGCGGCCTTCCATGGTGAGGCCGCAGAGGTCGAAACCGGCAAGCACGGCGCGGGCGCCACCGACCCTGGCGTTGCGGAACATCTCGTGCCGCTTCACCACCATGTCGAGCTGTTCCTGCGTCAGCCGGACCAGCGTCCGCCGCTCCGCCATCGCTCCCCCGCGCCTGTCGCCAGCCAGCCTATGCCGAATGGCGGATGCCGGGATGGTACAAGAAAGCGCCGGCCCCTCCTACTGCCTGGATGGCGGGGGTGGGGGTGGGTGCGTTGCCCTCGCCCTTCGACAGGCTCAGGGTGAGGGCAATAGGGTGGACTGGGCGTGGTTCAGTTCAGGGGACTGTCGCAGTCGCCCTCACCCTGAGCCTGTCGAAGGGCGAGGGCGGAAGCGCGGCCGTCGCATTCCGCTCCGCTCCATGGGACCTACGTAGGTCGCGAGAAGGGCCGCAGGCCCGGATTGCGACGTCGTGCCCCTCACCCGCCGCGCAGGGCGCGGATCAGGCCGGCGGTGGAGCTGTCGTGGGGTTTGGGGGCGGCGCCCTCGAGCTCCGGCAGGATGGTCTTGGCGAGCTGCTTGCCGAGTTCCACGCCCCACTGGTCGAAGGAGTTGATGTTCCAGACGACACCCTGGACGAAGACCTTGTGCTCATAGAGCGCCACCAGCATGCCCAGCGCATGCGGGTCCATGCGGTCGAACAGCAGGAAATTGGTCGGCCGGTCGCCGGGGAAGACCTTGTGCGGCAGCAGGGCGTCCAGTGCCGGACCCGCCTTCCCCTCCCCCGCCAGCTCGGCGCGGACCTCCTCGGCCGTCTTGCCCTTGAGCAGGGCTTCCGGCTGGGCCAGCGCGTTCGACAGCAGCAGGGCGTGGTGGCGCCCTACCGGGTTCATCGTCTCCCGCGTGGCGATGAAGTCGCAGGGGATGACGCGCGTACCCTGGTGGATCAGCTGGTAGAAGGCGTGCTGGCCGTTCGTTCCCGGCTCCCCGAAGATGATGGGGCCGGTGTCGTAGTCCACAGGGTTGCCATCGCGGTCGACACCCTTGCCGTTGCTCTCCATGTCGAGCTGCTGGAGGTATGCGGGGAAGCGGGCCAGATACTGGTCGTAGGGCAGCACGGCATGGGCGGCACAGCCGTGGAAGTTGCCGTACCAGATCCCCAGCATGGCCAGGATCACCGGCATGTTCCGGTCGAGCGGAGCGTTGCGGAAATGCTCGTCCATGGCGTGTCCGCCGGCCAGGAACTCCGTGAAGCGTTCCGGCCCGATCAGCAGGGCCAGCGGCAGGCCGATGGCGGACCAGAGGCTGTAGCGACCGCCGACCCAGTCCCAAAAGCCGAACATGTTGGCGGGATCGATCCCGAAGGCCCGCACCTCCGCCTCGTTGGTGGAGACGGCGACGAAATGCTTCGCCACGGCGGCCTCGTCCCCCGCCTTCTCCAGGAACCAGGCGCGGGCGGTGCGGGCGTTGGCGATCGTCTCCTGCGTGGTGAAGGTCTTGGACGCGATGATGAACAGCGTCGTCTCCGGGTCCACCCGCTTCAGCACCTCGGCGATGTGGGTGCCGTCCACGTTGGAGACGAAGTGTCCGGTCAGGCGCGGATGGCGCCAGGGGGTGAGCGCCTGGGCCGCCATGGCGGGGCCGAGGTCGGAGCCGCCGATGCCGATATTGACGATGTCGGTGATCGGCTTGCCGGTATGGCCCCGCCAGTCCCCGTCGCGTACCCGGTCGCAGAAGGCGGCCATGCGGGCCAGCACGGCGTTCACGTCCGGCATCACGTCGCGCCCGTCCACCAGCACCGGACGGTTGGCGCGGTTGCGCAGGGCGGTGTGCAGGACGGCGCGATCCTCCGTCGTGTTGATGCGGTCGCCGGCGAACATGCGGTCACGCCAGCCCTCCACGTCCCGCGCGCGGGCCAGCGCCGTCAGCAGGGACAGGGTCTCGTCCGTGACGCGGTTCTTGGAGACGTCGAGCAGCAGCCCACCGAGGCGCAGGGAGAAGCGGTCGAACCGGCCGGGGTCGGCGTCGAACAGGGCGCGAAGGGTCGTCCCCGCCAGCGCGTCGCGGTGGGCGGCCAGGGCCGCCCACACCGGGCTGCGGGTCAGCGTGGGCAGGGTCGGCATCGGGCGTCCTCCGGCAATGGCGCCCGATTGATACCGACAGCGCCGCGACGGCTCAAGCCGCCGCGCGGTTCAGCCGGGGGTACCCCGCCCGGTCAGGCGACCTGACGGGCCCGGCGCGGCGGCGGCACCAGCCCGCGCTTCACAGGGCGCGGCGCCATACGGGCGACGGTGGGCACCGGATCGCCGCCGAACTCCTCCGCGAGGCTGTTGTATTCCACCACCAGACGGCAGAGTGCCGCCCAATGGGTGCGGATGGACAACTCCACCTCCTCGCGGCGACGGTGCGCCTCGCTCTCGCGGCCGGACAGCGCGTTCATCACCGCCGTGATCGGCAGATCGTCCGCCGCGGCGGATGAGGGCAGCGCGATCTCGCTGGCGAGGCTGGAGAAGGGAAAGCCATCGTCCATGGCGACCATGTCGATGGCGGGAGCGCGTTTGAGCATGCGGTCGAACATTCTGTTCCTCCCACGGGGCTGGCCTTGCGGGGCCGGTGGGGAGGGAACAGCAAGGGACGGGCCACGCCGGATCCCCTGGATACCGAAGCGTCGTCGAACGGGCCGGCATTGCCGATCGCAACGACTATCCGAAGCACCATTGCATTCCGCAATGCGCAGGGCCCGGAAGGCAAAAGAAAGGGGCGGCCGTGAGGCCGCCCCAGGCTCATTGGGGGAGGGAACGCAGATCAGCTCGGGCCATCGACCACGGCGGTGGGGGTGACCCCCTCCGGCTGGCCGACCAGAACGGCGGCGAGCTGTGACGGATCGAGCAAACGTTGTGCCACCCGCTGCACATCCGCCAGCGTGACCGCCTCGATCAGGCTGTTGCGCTTGTCCAGATAGTCGATGCCGAGCTCGTCCCGCTGCACCGACAGCAGGATGCCGGCGATGGCGCCATTGGAAGTGAAGTCCAGCGGGAAGGAGCCGGTGAGATAGGTCTTGGCGTCCTTCAGCTCCTGCTCGGTGACGCCCTTCTTGGCGACATCGCCCCAGATCTCCTTGATCAGGTCCTTGGCCTTGCCCGCGTTGGCGTTGGCCATGGAGCCGCTGACCGTCATCAATGTCGTGTGCTCCAGCGACTGGATGCCGGAGCCGACACCGTAGGTGAGGCCGCGCTTCTCCCGCACCTCCTCCATCAGGCGGGAGGAGAAGCCGCCGCCGCCCAGCACGTAGTTGAGCACCGTGGCGGCGTACCAGTCGGGGTCCGACCGCTTCAACCCCTTGTGCCCCATCAGCAGAATCGTCTGCGGGATCGGGCGGGTGGCCTGGACGACCTTGCCGGCTCCCTGCGGTTCGACGTCGGGCACGCCCAGGGGCGCCCCCTCGGCCGGGAGGGCGCCGAACATCCGGTCCAGGACCTTGCCCAGCTCGGCGGCGGTGATGTCGCCGGAGACGGCCACCTTCAGCCGGTCGCGGGTGAGCCGGCGGGGTGGGGTGGCCTTGAGGTCTTCCACGGCGATGGCCGGGATGGTCTTCAGCGTGCCGCGCGCCGGGCGACCATAGGGATGGTCGGGGAACAGCGTCTCCAGGAAGGTGACCTGGGCGACATAGCTGGGGTTGGCGAGGCTGCGCTTCACGGCGGCCAGATACTGCCCCTGCACCCGCTGCACGGCGTCCGCGTCGAAGCGCGGCTTGGTCATGGCGAGTGCGGCGAGGTCGAAGGCGATCTCCTTCGTTTCCTTCAGCGTGGTGAGCGAACCGAACAGGGCGTCGCGGCCGGCGCTGAAGCCCAGCGAGATGGAGTTGTCCTCCAGCCGCTTGCGGAACGCCTGGCTGTCCAGGTCTCCCGCCCCCTCGGTCAACAGCGACATGGTCATGGCGCTGAGGCCGAGCTTGTCGGCGGGGTCGAGCTCCGTGCCGCCCTCGAAGGACCAGTTCATGGCGATGATGGGGTTCTTCTCGTCCCGCACCAGCCAGGCTTCGATCCCGCCAGGGCTGACCACCCGCTCGATGTCGACGGCATAGGCCGGCAGCGCCAGGAACAGAAGCACCAGGGCGGCGAGGCCGCGACGGACGGCGATCATGGCAAATGTCGTCATGACGGTGGCCTCAGCGGGGCTGCGGGGCGGTGGTGGAGGGCGGGCCGGGCGGCGGCGCCGGCGGCAGCGGTCCCGCCGGCTTGGGCGCGTTCGGGTCCGGCAGCAGGATGCCGGTGACATGGCCGGTCTGGCTGAGCACCGCGCGGGCGGCGGCGTTCACCTGATCCACGGTCACCTTGGCGATGCGGTTCGGCCAATCCTCCACCTCCTCCACCGTGCCGCCGGTGGTGAGCGCCAGCCCGAAGGCGTAGGCGGGACCCTGCAGGCTGTCGCGGGCGAAGATGGCGTCGCGGCGCAGTTTCTTCTTCGCCGTCTCCACCTCGTCGGCCGTCACGCCGTCCTTCAGCAGGCGGGCGACCTCCTCCTCGATGGCGGCCTCCAGTGCGGCCAGATCGCCGTCGGGAACGGGCGAGGCGGCGATGCCGACGGTGCCCTTGTCCAGCGAGCCGCCGGAGTAGAACATCGAGGCCGAGGAGGCGAGCTTCCGCTCGACCACGAGACGGCTGTACATGCGGCTGGTCGCACCATCGCCCATGATGCTCTGCAGCACCTCCAGCGCGTAGGCCATGTCCCCCTCGGCCGTGTTGTAGGAGGGGGCCTGCCAGACCCGCTGCCAGCTGGGCTGGCGGACCTGGGCGTCGGTCAGGGTGACGCGGCGGGCGGCGGTCAGCGGCGGCTCCTGCGTGCGCACCCGGTCGCGGACCTTGCCGGCCGGGATCTTGCCGTAGGTCTTCTCCGCCAGAGGCTTCAGCTCGGCCGCCGTGATGTCGCCGGCGACCACGAGGATGGCGTTGTTGGGCGCGTACCAGTCCTTGTAGAAGGCGAGCGCGTCCTTGTAGGTCAGCCCCTCGATCTCATGCATCCAGCCGATGATGGGGATGCCGTAGGGATGGTGGACCCAGAGGGCGGCGTTCACCTGCTCCCACAGACGGGCCGAGGGGTTGTTGTCGGTGCGCTGCTTGCGCTCCTCGATGACGACGCCGAGCTCGGGCTTGGCGATCTCGTCGGTGAGGCGGAGGTTGCGCATGCGGTCCGCCTCCATCGTCATCACCAGCTCCAGCCGGTCGCGGGCGATGTTCTGGAAGTAGGCCGTGTAGTCCCAGGAGGTGAAGGCGTTGTCCTCGCCCCCGTTGCGGGCGATGGTGCGCGAGAAATCCCCCGGCTTGATCGTCTCCGTCCCCTTGAACATCAGATGTTCCAGGTAATGGGCGATGCCGGACTTGCCCGGCGGCTCGTCGGCCGCTCCCACGCGATACCAGACCATGTGGCTGACCACGGGCGCCCGGCGGTTGGTCACGACCACGACCTTCATCCCGTTCGACAGGGTGAAGGTCTCGGGATCGTAGACCTGCGACAGGGCGGGCGGTGCGGACAGCAGCGCCGCTGCCAGGAACAGGATGCCGGCCATCAGGACCGCGAGGCGGCGCCGCACGCCGTCGACGGCCGCGATGGAAAGGGAATGGTGGCGCACGCCAGACCTCCGCAATCGCTGGGACGGGATACCGGCGGCCAGCCTGCCGCCGTCCATGGGCCTAATTGTGGCGCGGACGCGAGCGTCAGCAACCCTTTTCACCGCCTGTTACACAAACGAAACTGGCGCGGGGGACGGGCCCCCGCGCCGGTTCGACAGGTCGGCAGGACAGCCGCGCCGGGATCACTGCCCGGCGGGGCGGGTCGGGATGCTGAGGATCACGTTGGCGTCGGCCGGGGGCTTCACGATCTGCTCCGCCGGCGGAGCCTCCGCCACCCCGCCCGGGGCCTGGGAGGTGCCGGTGCGGGCGATGGTCGGCGGGGCACCCTGGTGCAGGGTGTTCTCCGCTTGGTCGCCATCGCGCCAGAACAGCAGCCGGTCCAGGAAGGAGCGCTCGCCGACCACCACGCCGGGGTTCTCCCGGTCGACGATGGCGCGGATGTCAGGGTCGGCCGCATCGGCCCCGGCGGCGGCCAGCAGGGCGGCCTCCCCCGAGGTCTGGCCGGCGGTGGTGCGCGGGTCGATCAGGCCGCCGGACGCGCCGAAGACGGAGGCGGTGACGCGGTTGTCGCGGTCCAGCTCCTGCGGGCGCGGGCTGCCGGGCTGCGGCGGCCGCAGGTTGAAGTCCGGCGGCACCTCCAGCGGGGCGCGGGACACGACGCGGAACTCGTCCGGCGTCGAGCGCGACAGCCCCAGGGTCTCGCCGATCGTGTCGCAGCCCGACAGCAGGCCCATCGCCACCAGCAGGGTGGCCGGAACCAGGGCTCGCCTCACCTTCGCCTCACGCACCTTCGCCTCACGCGCCATCGTCACGTTCCGTCGCCTTTCAAGAATACCGGCCTCCCATGCCACGACGGGAGTAAGACCGCCAGACATTATCGCGGTTCCTCGCGGGCGAACAGACCGTCCGCCACCAGCAGGACCACGCCGACCACGATGCAGCTGTCCGCCACGTTGAAGGCCGGCCAGTGCCAGCCCGCGACGTGGAAGTCCAGGAAATCCGCCACCGCCCCGAACCGGAACCGGTCGATCACGTTGCCGAGCGCGCCGCCGATCACGAGGCCGATGCAGACCGCCGGAAAGACCCGGCCGGTCCGCCTCAGCCATAGCACCAGGAAGGTGGTGATCGCCAGCGCGACGGCGATCAGGACATAGGGCATGAACGCGGCCTCGTGCGCGAACAGGCCGAAGCTGACGCCCCGGTTCCACGCCATCACGAGGTTGAAGAACCCCGTCACCTCGATGAACGGGGCCTGCGCCACGCACCAGGGGCCGGGCGGCCCCGACAGGCAGGGCAGTGCGCGTTCCAGGATCCACCATTTGGAGAGCTGGTCGAGCGCGATCACCAGCAGCGCCACGGCCCCGCCAAGCCGCAGCATGCGGGCGCGCACGTCCGGCGGGGCCAGGGCGTCCTGCATCATGCCGCCGCCGCCGCGTCGAGATGGTCCACCGCGTCGGCGCAGCGGTGGCACAGGGTCGGGTGCCCCGGCACGCTTCCCACCTCCGGCAGGACCTTCCAGCAACGCTCGCACTTGCCGCCATCGGCATGGGCGAACACGACGCCGACGTTCGGCACGTCCGGCAGGGTGAAGGCGCCCTCGGGCGCCAGCCCCTCCTCGATCGCGATGGCGGAGGTGATGCAGATCTCCGCCATGTCCACCCCCTCCAGCGCGTCGCCCCAGACGGCGTCGACATAGACCGTGGGACCGGCCTGGAGGGATGAGCCGATGGTCTTGTCCGCGCGCTTCAGTTCCAAGGCGCCGGTGACGACGCGGCGCACCTCGCGCACCTGCGCCCACTTGCCTGCCAGGGCCTCGTCCCGCCACGCGACGGGCAGTTCCGGGAACAGGCGCAGGTGGACGCTGTCCGGACCCGTGGCCCCGCCCTGCCTCACCCATTCGAGCCACGCCTCCTCCGCCGTGAAGCAGAGGATGGGGGCGAGCCACGCCGTCAGGCATTCCAGCAGGTGCACCATGACGGTGCGGGTGGCCCGGCGCCGGGCCGAATCCGGGCGGTCGGTGTAGAGGCTGTCCTTGCGGACGTCGAAGTAGAAGGCCGACAGGTCCACGGCGCAGAAATTGTGCAGCTCCGTGATCAGCCGATGCAGATCGTATTCGGAGATGCAGTGGCGCACCGTGCGGTCCAGCTCCGACAGGCGGTGCAGGACCCAGCGCTCCAGCTCCGGCATCTCCTCGCGGTCGATCCGCTCCGCCTCCGACCAGTCGGCGAGCGCCCCCAGCAGGTAGCGCAGGGTGTTGCGCAGGCGGCGGTAGAGGTCCGCCTGGGCCTGCATGATCTTGGGCCCGATGCGCTGATCCTCGGTGAAGTCGGTGGAGACGACCCAGAGGCGCAGGATGTCGGCGCCGAACTCGTCGATCACCTTCTGCGGCGCCACCACGTTGCCCTTGGACTTGGCCATCTTCTCGCCCTTCTCGTCGAGCGTGAAGCCATGGGTCAGGACGGCGTCGTAGGGGGCGCGGCCGCGCGTTCCGCAGCTTTCCAGCAGGGAGGAATGGAACCAGCCGCGATGCTGGTCCGAGCCTTCGAGATAGAGGTCGGCCGGCGACCTCAGATCGTCGCGGTCCTCCAGCACGAAGGCGTGGGTGCAGCCGCTCTCGAACCAGACGTCGACGATGTCGAACACCTGCTCGTAGTCGGCGGGGTCGTGGTCGTTGCCCAGGAAGTCCTGCGGCGGGCGGGTGTACCAGGCGTCCGACCCCTCCGCCTCGAAGGCGGCGGCGATGCGGTTCAGCACCCCCTCGTCCATCAGCGGCTTGCCCGTCTTGCGATGGACGAACAGCGCGATGGGCACGCCCCAGGCGCGCTGGCGGCTGATGCACCAGTCCGGCCGGCTTTCAACCATCGAGCCGATGCGGTTGCGGCCCTGGGACGGAATGAAGGTGGTCGCCTGGATCGCGTCCAGCGCCTTGGTCCGCAGGTCGTTCGTCTCCATCGAGATGAACCATTGCGGCGTGGTGCGGAAGATCAGCGGCGCCTTTGACCGCCAGGAGTGCGGATAGCTGTGCTTCAGCCGGCCGCTGGCGAGCAGCCCGCCGGCGGCCTTCAGCGCCTCCAGCACGCGCGGGTTGGCGTCGCCGGGCTTGCCGTCGGGTTTGTAGACCATGGCGCCGGCGAACAGCGGCACATGGTCGTAGTAACGCCCGTCGGGCCCAACGGTCTGCGGCACCTCCAGCCCATACTCGCGGCCGACCTGGAAGTCCTCCTCGCCATGGCCGGGGGCGGTGTGGACGAAGCCGGTGCCGGCGTCGGCAGTGACGTGCCCGCCGGGCAGCAGCGGCACGTCGAAGTCGTAGCCCTGCCCGCGCAGCGGATGGCGGCAATGGGTGCCGGCCAGCCGGTCCCCGGAGACCTTTGCGACCTCCCGCCACTCCGTGATGCCGGCGGCCTTCGCCACCTCCTCGGCCAGGTCCACGGCCAGGACCAGACGTTCGCCGACGGTGGCGAGGCTGTCCTCGGCCACGGCGCGCACCTCGTAGACGGCGTAGGCGATCTCCGGCCCGAAAGCCACGGCGCGGTTGCCGGGCATGGTCCAGGGCGTGGTGGTCCAGATCACCACGCTGGACCCCTCCAGCGCCGGCGACGTGGTCTTCACCACCGGGAAGCGGACCCAGATCATGGTGGAGGTGACGTCGTGGTACTCGACCTCCGCCTCGGCCAGCGCCGTCTTCTCCACCACGGACCAAAGCACCGGCTTGGCGCCCTTGTAGAGGCTGCCGTTCAGCAGGAACTTGTGGATCTCGCCCACGATCCGGGCCTCCGCCCGATTGGTCATGGTGGTGTAGGGATTGTCCCAGTCCCCCTCCACGCCCAGGCGGCGGAACTCCTTCGCCTGGATGCCGACCCATTCGGCCGCGAACTTGCGGCACTCGTCGCGGAACTGGACGATCGGCACCTCGTCCTTGTCCTTGCCGGCGGCGCGGTACTTCTCCTCGATCTTCCATTCGATCGGCAGGCCGTGGCAGTCCCAGCCGGGGACGTAGGGCGCGTTCTGGCCCAGCATCTGCTGGGTGCGGTTGACCACGTCCTTCAGGATCTTGTTCAGCGCGTGGCCGATATGGATGTGGCCGTTGGCGTAGGGCGGTCCGTCGTGCAGCACGAACAGCGGGCGGTGCGCCGATTCCGCGCGCAGCCGCTTGTAGAGGCCCATCCCGTCCCAGCGCCGCAGCAGCTCCGGCTCCTTCTGGGGCAGGCCGGCGCGCATGGGGAAATCGGTGCGCGGCAGGAAGACGGTCGTCTTGTAGTCGCGGCCCTGGGGGCCGGTCTCGGTCTTGTCGGTCATGATCGCCTGTCGGAATGGGCCCGCCACGGCCAAGGCCGCGGGCCATGTATCATCGCCTGCGTGGCAAACTCAAGGCGGGAACCCCGCGCGCCGGCGAACGGCACGAGGACGCCCCGCTCCCCGGCCCTCCTCAGAGGACCGGGCCGATAATTCGCGGTGTCGCGATAATGATGCGGCGCGGATCGGGCGTCATGATGCGGGGCAGCATAGCAGGAGCGGAGGGGGATTCAAGCCGCCTTGCCGTGACCGGCGACCGCCCGTCGGATGGCGTCCCCGATCACCGCCACCGCCATCGCCCGTGGAAAGGTCGGGCGGCTGACGATGCGGACGATGCGGGCGGCGTCGCCGTCGACCGGGCGGAGGATGACGGGGCGGCCGGCCATCGTCCCAGCCGCCAGGGCCGGCACCAGCGTGGTGCCGTAGCCAGCGGCGACCATGTTGACCAGCGTCTCCAGGCTGGCGGCCCGGAGCGCGCCGGCCTCCGCATCCGTCCGGCTGCAGGCGGCCAGGGCCTGGTCGCGCAGGCAGTGGCCGTCGGCCAGGACCAGCAGGTCGGGCGCCAGATCCGCCTCCCGCACCCGGGCCTTTCCGGTGAGGCGGTGCCCCTCGGGCAGGGCGGCGACGAAGGGCTCGGCGAACAGGATCGTCTCCGCGAGGTCGCCCTCGGGCACGTCGGTGGCGATCAGGGCGGCGTCCAGCCGGTGTGCCCGTAGCCGCTCCAGCAGGTTGTCGGTCAGGTCCTCCCACAGCTCCAGCTCCAGCCCGGGGCAGTCCTGGCGCAGCGGGCCGAAGACCAGCGGCATCAGATAGGGTCCAAGAGTCGGGATCACGCCCAGGCGGAGGGGCCCCGTCAGCGGATCGCGCGCGGTGCGGGCCTCCGCCTCCACCGCGTCGGCGGCGGCGATGGCGGCGCGCGCATGCTCAAGGATGCGGGCGCCGATCTCCGTCGGCTCCACCCATTTGTTGGTCCGCTCGAACAGGGCCACGCCCAGCCACTGCTCAAGCTTGCGGATCTGGCCGGACAGGGTGGGCTGGCTGACGTGGCAGGCCTCCGCCGCCTTGCCGAAATGGCGGTGGTCGGCGATGGCGACAAGGTAGCGCAGATCTCGCAGATTCATGGGCGATAGGTTACGACGATCACACGGGCGGCGACAATCGACCTCGACCCGTCAGCCCAGGATGGTTCGACCCGCCTCCGCGTCGGCGGCGATCTGGGCCTTCAGCGCGTCAAGCCCGGCGAACTTCATCTCCGGCCGGATGAAGGCGTGGAGCTGGATGCGCAGGTGGCGACCGTAAAGGTCCCCGTCGAAGTCGAACAGGTGGACCTCCAGCCGTTCGGTCATACCGCCGACGGTGGGGCGCAAGCCCAGGTTGGCGACACCCTTGCGCCAGACGGTGCGCGGCCCCTCGTCGATGCCGGCCAGCACGGCGTAGACGCCGAAGCGCGGGCGCAGATATTCGCCCAACTCCACGTTCGCGGTGGGGAAGCCGATGGTGCGGCCGCGCTTGTCCCCGTGCTCAACCCGTCCCTCGATCTCGAAGGGGTGGCCCAGGATGTCGGCGGCGGCGTCCGGGCGGCCGTCGCGCAGCAGCTCCCGCACCTTGGTGGAGGAGAAGACGGTGCCCGCCGCATCGCCGACCGGCTTGACCTCCGTCACGGCGAACCCGGCCGCCGCCCCCATGCGGGAAAGCAGGGCCATGTCGCCGCCCCGGTTGTGGCCGAACACGAAGTCGTAGCCGGCCACCACATGCCGGGCACCCAGGTCGCGGACCAGGACCTCGGTCACGAACGCCTCCGCCGAGCGCTGGGAGAAGGGCCGGTCGAACGGCACGACGATCAGCGCGTCGACCCCCATCGCCTCGATCAGCCGGGCCTTGATGCGGAAGGGGGTCAGGCGGAAGGGCGGATCTTCGGGGCGGAACAGGCTGCGGGGATGCGGCTCGAACGTCAGGACGGCGGAGGGCGCGCCGAGGGCCTGCGCATGGTCCTGCGCCGCCCGGATCACGGCCCGGTGGCCGCGGTGCACGCCGTCGAAGTTGCCCAGCGCCACGGACAGGCCGCGCAGGTCCGGCGGAAGGTCGGTGGTGTGGCGGAACAGCTTCATGCGCGGGCGGCGGGCCTGAACGGTCGGGGCCCTGCGGGTATAGTCGCCGCGCGCGGCGGGGTCCAGGGATCGGTGCGCAGTGTTGCCGCAAGTCGCCCCTCGCCCTTCGACAGGCTCAGGGTGAGGGGCTTTGGAGGGTCCGTTGCTTGAAGGTCGGAGCGAGCCCGAAGTACCACCCTCACCCTGAGCTTGTCGAAGGGCGAGGGTGGGCGCCGGAGGCGACATAGGGGCGAGGGTGGGCGCCCGTCAGACCGACACGCCCTCCGGGCGGCGGCTGGGGACCATCACCAGGGCGTCGCCCTCGATCACCGGCTTGCCCAGCACGGTGCAGATGGTGGAGAGCGCCACCCGCCGCTTCTCCGGGATGATCTCCGTCACCGTGACGGTGGTGGTCACCGTCTCCCCGATGCGGACCGGCGATTTGAAGCGCAGGTTCTGGGACATGTAGATGCAGCCCGGCCCCGGCAGGCGGGTGCCCAGCACCGTGGTGATGAAGCAGGCCGACAGCATGCCGTGGGCGATGCGGCCCTTGAACGGGGTCTCCCGCGCATACTCCTCGTTCAGGTGCATCGGGTTGGTGTCGCCGGAGATGCCGGCGAACATGACGATGTCCGTCTCCGTGATGGTGCGGGCGTACACGCCTCTCATGCCGACGGACAGATCCTCCAGGTAGTAGCCGGTGAGGTCGGCGGGATCGAGGCCGGTGCGGCGGGCGACGGTGTCCATGCGGTGATCCTTGGGGCGGCGCGGGAAAGGCTGTTGCGGCGCACAAGGATACGCCCACGGAGGGCGGGGGGTCAAACCGGGCCCCGTGACATCGGGTCCCTCGCCGCGCTTGCGGCAGGGCCGCCCCGCCCCTAGCCTTGGGGCCGACAGGGAGTGCTTCCATGCAGCAGGCCATGCCCCAGACGGCGCCGCAGCCCACCGACGAAGCCAAGCCCGGCTGGGCGTTCGACACCATCGCGCGGCCGGACGGCGGCCATGTGCGGGTGGGACGCTGGCCGGAGCCGGCCCGGCCGCGCGGCACCGCGCTTGTCCTGACCGGCCGCTGCGAATGCCTGGAGAAGTTCGCCGAGGCGGCGGGCGACCTCGCCGCGCGCGGCTTCCGCGTGGTCGGCATGGACTGGCGCGGCCAGGGCGGATCGTCCCGCTTCCTGGAACACCGGCACCGGGGCCACGCGCCGGATTTCGAGACCCTGCTGGACGATCTGGAATCCGCCGTCCCCGTCCTGATCCCGGCGGACAGCCCGCGCCCCTGGGTGGTGCTGGCGCACAGCATGGGCGGGCACCTGACCCTTCGGTATGTGCTGGAGCGGGCGCATCCGTTCGACGGGGTGATCCTCTCGGCGCCGATGTTCGGGATCTGCACGCCGCTGCCGGAGCCGTTCATCCACCATGTCGCGAAGACGATGGTGGCGAACGGGCACGGTGGCGATTACGCCATCGGCCAGACCGATTGGCGGCTGGAGCTGGACCCGTTCGAGGGCAACCCCTTCACCAGCGACCCCGCCCGCTACCGGGTGCTGCACGACATCTACACCGCCAATCCGGAGCTGGCGCTGGGCGGAGTGACCTGGGGCTGGCTGGACGCCGCCTACCGGTCCATGGCGCACGTGATGAAGCATGAAGGGCTGAAGGGCTGCCGCGTGCCCGTGCTGGTCCTGTCGGCCGGCAAGGACAGGGTTGTGGCGCCCGGGCGGCCCAAGGGGGGCGAGCCGCACCTGCCTGGCGGATTGGCCGGCGCGGCGCTCGAGGGTTTGGGATTCTTGCCTACGGGCTCGCCCAGGTTGTCGTAACCGACGACGAAATAACTGTGAGTGTCGGAGCCGGCTCCGCGCGTGCGCGGTTTCTTGACGATCGCGCCGTGCGCCTCGAGCCCCGCTAACGCGCGTTGCACCGTGCGATCACCAATGCGCGCATGCGCGGCGATCGTGGCGATTGAGG
>JAJUIU010000011.1 GCA_029267445.1 Rhodospirillaceae bacterium | reverse complement strand
GCAAGGACAGGGTTGTGCCGCCCGGTCGGCACAAGAGGATCGCCGGCCTGCTGCCGCGCGGCACCCTGCGGCTCTACCCGTCGGCCAAGCACGAGCTGCTGATGGAGCGGGACGAGGTGCGCCGGCAGGTCTGGGCCGATATCGACCGCTGGCTGGCGGCGTCCGTCGGCGTGGGCGGGACCTGATCAGCGGCTCTCGGCCGTCTGCGTCCCGCCGTTCAGCAGGGGCTGGAGTGCGGGGGCCAGCGACTTCAGCAGTTGCGACGGCAGGGCCGAGGTGAAGCGGTAGTTGGCTGCGTCCGGCCCATGCACATGGGCGGTCACCACCCCGAAGAAACGGTCGCCGACATAGAAGACGAAGGTGGCCGTCCGGTTCACCACCCGGCTCTCCAGCACGATGCCGCCGGGCCCGAACCGTTCGAACCGGTGGTCGCCCGTACCGGTCTTGCCGCCGACCGGAACGGCGGTCCCGTCCGTCGCCACGAAGGCGCCCTTGACCCGGCGGGCGGTGCCGTTCTCCACGATGTCGGCGAGATAGCGGCGGACGGTGCGCGCCACCTCCGGCGTCATCACCTGTTCGCCGATGCCGTTGCCCTTGGCCCCGGTCTCGTCGAAGGTGACCAGCGTCTCGTAGGGCGTGCCGGCCGCGAAATGGAGCTGCTTTACCCGCGCGGTCGGCAGGCGGACGCCGTCATTGACGATCACGCCCATCAGATCGGCCAGGGCGCCGGGCCGGTCGGCGGAGCTGCCGATGGAAGTGGCGTAGCTGGCGATCAGGCTTTCGAAGGGATAGCCCAGGCGCCGCCATTCCGCGTGGATGCGGCTGAACGCCTCCTCCTCCAGCATGATGCCGATGCGGCTGTCCTGCGCCCGCTTGGAGCGGGTGGTGAACAGCCACTGGTAGCTTTCCTGCCGGGGGGAGGAGCTTTCCTTCAGCATGTCGCGGCGCTGCGGCTTCGGCGTCTCCTGCAGGTAGGCGACAAGCCACAGCTCCAGCGGATGCACGCCGGCGATGAAGCCCCGGTCGTTCAGGGACCAGGCGTTCGGATCGTATTTGGCGTGGAGCGCCCGCACCTGCGACGCGGACGGCCCGCCGGTCGGCAGGTATGTGGCCAGGAAGGCCGCAAGCTCCGCCTCCCCCGCGTTGGGCCGGACGGAGCGGAACACGGCCGCAAGCCGGTCGGCGCCGGGGCGGACGCGCCGCGCCAGCCGGTCCAGGGCCGCGTCGGGGGTGAGGCCCCGGTACTCGCCCCAGAAGCGGTTCAGGAACTCCGTCCCCTCCTGGTCGGCGAACCGGGACAGGTACATCTGCCGCACCGGATGGCGCGGGTCGTCCAGCAGGTCGTCCTTCCGGGCCGGGCCTTCGGCGATGTAGTGGTTCACCACGTCGCGCATGATGCGGATGAAGGGCAGGTTGATGGAGTGGCGGAAGGCCTCCCCCACCGTGACCACCCGGCCGTCGTCCTTGTCGTCGAAGTTCCCGAACGTGTGAAGCCCGCCGCCGGTGAAGAACCGCTCCGCCGGGCTGGCGGAGTACTGCCGGTTCATCGCGAGATCCAGCAGCGCCTCCAGCCCCGGATCGCCGCCGAGCTGCTGCTTCTGGAAGGCGAGCGTGCGGACGACCCACTGGGTCAGCCGGTCGGAACTGTCGGCGGCCACCGCCTCCAGCTCGTGCGGCTCCTTGTCCCGGTGCTTGCCGTAGACCCGGGCGACGACCTCCAGATAGCTGACCAGGGTGCGCAGCTTGGCGGTGGAGCCGAGGTCGAGCTTGGCGCCCTCGTTCAGGTCCATCGGCCGGTCGAGCGTGTCGACCTGCACCCGCACGAGGTTCGCGGTCGGCCCGCGCTCATAGACCGTGACGCTGTAGACCACCTTGGCCGGGTCGGCGCTGCCGAGCAGCCGGTCGCCGACCAGCCCCAGCTCCGCCGTGGCGGCGGGATCGCCCAGGCGCTTGAGCACCTGGGTCACGCGCTCCTGCGTCGGCTGGTCGAGCGTCGTCTCCACCGTCAGGTCGAAGCGGTCCAGCTCGTAGAGATTGCCCACGCCCAGCATGCTGAGCAGCCGGTTGCGGATGGCGTTGGTCGCCTTCTGCTCGATGAAGGAGGGTTCCGGGATCGGCGGCGGCTCCGGCCGGAAGCGCAGGGGGAAGTAGCGCGCCGCGTCGGCCAGGGCGGGCGGGATGACGCCCGCGCGCTCCAGCAGGGTCAGATGCTCGTTCGCCAGACGCTCCAGCGCCTGCCGGTCCTGCGCGAGGTAATGGCTGGGCCGCCGCTGGGCGATCAGAAGGGCCAGGACCTGCTTGTAGACGATGGCCTTGCGGGCGAGCTCCGTCTCGTCCTGCGGCGTGGAGTTGAGCAGCCGGTTGGCGAGCGCGAAGTCCGTGCCGAACCAGGCCCACAGCCCGTCGCCGATTCCGTTGATCTCCCCGATGCCGGGCCGGGCCGAAAGCGGGGTGGAATTCAGATAGTCGACGACGATCTGGTGCCGGTGGCGGGTCGTGTCCGGCCCCTCCAGATACGCGCGGACCGAGGCGGACATCATCTGCCGCAGCTTTTCCACGCCGTCGGTGGTGCGGCCGTCGGGCGAATGCCTGTACTTCTCGATCTGGGTGGCGAGGGTGGAGCCGCCGGCCTTCTGGCTGTCCGGGTCGATGAAGCGCAGCGGGATGCTGAGCAGGGCCAGCGCGAACCGGTCCCATTCCACCGCCGGGTTGCGGTTGGGGTATGTGGGGTCCAGCAGCTCCCGGTTCTCGATGAACAGCAGGGTGCCGGCCACCACCGGCGGCACTTCGGCGAAACCACCGTAGGTGCGCTCCGGGAAGCGGGCGGCGAACAGGGGCGACTGGTTGCGGTCGAGCACGGTGAGCCCGCCGCTCGTCTTCTCCCGGAAAGGGGCGAATCCGCCGAACTCGACATAGTCGCGGAAGGCGTCGGACGGGTTCGCCTGGGCGGCGACGCGGTAGGGCCCGCGCGTCAGCCGCTCCGCCGCCTGGGCGATGCGGGTATAGCCGAGGCGGTTGTCGTAGGGGCCGTGCGCCGGGAAGCGGACGTTGGCCGAGGGCCCCGGCTCCACCGTCCAGGTCAGGTCCTTGGCGAGCCGGGTCAACAGGTGCGCCTGGATGGAGGAGGTGCGCATCTCCCACCAGGCGGCCCCGCCCAGGCAGGCGAGCACGGTCGCCGTGGCGGTCCAGCCGGTGACCCGGACCCAGAGCGGCCGGCCGCCGTGCTTGGCACCGGCGGCCGACGCGCGGGACGGCGACCGTGCCGACGGCGATTCGGCCGCGCCCCGGCCAGCCGCCAGGCGATCCTCCGGACCCACCGCCAAAGGTTCCACCGCCATGATCCGCCGTTCCCCCGCCGCCCCGGAATAGTCCCGTGCCCGAGGCGACGCTGCATCATCTTGGTTAACGAGCGCTTTCGTCTCTCCAAATGAGCGCCCGCCAACGCATTATCGCGCCACATGTGGCATAACGGCAATGCTGATCCGGCGTAGACCGAAAGCCGTGCCTACCGATTCAAATTATCACGAATTGAATATTTGACGGCGGTATGGCGAATGTTTGGCGGACCGGGCGGGGGTGGCGCTTGCCGACACCCTCCACCCGTCATTCCCGCGGAAGCGGGAATCCACGGTTATGCGGGGGCGGATAGCCGCCAATAGGGCCCGCGCCGGAGCGGTGGAAGCCCGCCTGCCGCGAGATGGGTTCCCGCTTGCGCGGGAATGACGGTGAAGGGAGGGCGGGAATGACGCCCGGGGGACGTGGAAACGGCGGCGCTTTGGCGTCAGCCGACCAGCGCCTGCAGCCGGGCCGCCAGTTCCGACCGGGGGACGGAATGCTGCTCCCCGCCCACCATGTCCTTCACGGTCACGGTGCCGGCGGCCTTCTCGTCGGGACCCATGATGACGGCGAAGCGGATGCCGGCCTTGTCGGCGTAGGCGAACTGCTTCTTCGGCTTGGCGGGTTCGAGCTGGATTTCCGTGTTGATGCCGGCCGCGCGCAGTTCCGCCCCGATGGCGAGGTAGTCGGCCATCAGCGCGGGGTCGAACTGGGTGACCAGGGCCTGCACAGTGCTGGGCCCGTCCTGGACGATGCCCGCCTGCTCCAGCGCGTAGAACAGGCGGGTGAGGCCGATGGAGATGCCCACGCCGGGCAGCCTCGACTTGCTGTAGAGCCCGGCCAGGTTCTCGTACCGCCCGCCGGAGCACACGCTGCCCATGCCGGGATGGTCGGTCAGGAAGGTCTCATAGACCGTGCCGGTGTAGTAGTCGAGGCCGCGCGCGATGGCGAGGTTGACCCGCCAATGCGTCTCCGGCACGCCGAAGGCCTTGAGTGCTGCCACCACCTCCGTCAGCTCGGCCAGCCCCTCCGCGAAGGTCGGGTCTTGTACGCCGAGGCCGCGCAGGTGGGCGAGCGTCTGGGCCGCCGGACCGGCGAAGCCGATCATGTCCAGCACGCGGGAGGCCGTGTCGGTGGACAGGCCGATCCCCTCCCCCATCAGCAGGTCCACCACCTTCTCGCGCGGCAGCTTGTCCAGCTTGTCCACCTGCCGCAGCACGAGCGCGCGGACGTCGGGGTCGGCTATGCCCAGGCTCGCGAACAGGCCCAGCAGGATCTTGCGGTTGTTGAAGTTGATCTGGAACGGGCCGACCGCCAGTTCCGTGAAGACATGGTAGATGACGGCCGGCATCTCCGCGTCGTAGGCGACGGGAAGCGTGTCCTTGCCGATCACGTCGATGTCGCACTGGTAGAATTCGCGGTAGCGCCCCTTCTGCGCCCGCTCCCCGCGATAGACGCGCTGGATCTGATAGCGGCGGAAGGGGAAGGCGAGGTCGCGCTCATGCTCCGCCACATAGCGGGCGAGCGGCACCGTCAGGTCGAAGCGCAGCGCCAGATCGGGCTTGTGGCCCTGCTCGATGCCACCCGTCGACTGCACGAAGTAGACCTGCTTCTCCGTCTCCCCGCCAGACTTGGACAAGAGCACGTCCGCCACCTCGAAGGCCGGCGTCTCGATGGGCAGGAAGCCGAACCGCTCGTACCCGCGCCGGATCGTGTCCAGCATGCGCTGGAAGGCGATCTGCCGGCGGGGCAGCAGCTCCATCGTGCCGGGCGGCGTGCGGGGGGTGATGACGGACATGGGCGGGCGGCTCGCGCGGGGTCGGATCGGCCGGACTGTTTAGCGTCTGCGGCCGATCCGCGCCAGAGGAGGCGTTCCCGGACCCGGGGGGATCGGGCGGCCCCGGTCAGGCCGCGACCGACAAACCGGGCACCGGCCGCAGGGCGGCGAGGTCCACCTGGGCCTGGAACTCCACACCGGCGGCGTCCCGGCGCAGGGAGCGCACGGTGTAGGGCACCTCCCCGATGCCAGGCAGCTCAAGCCGCCCGATGTCGCCCGGCCGCGCCGTTTCCAGCCCGTGGACGGCGGCGCCGTGGGGCGAAATCTCCAGCACCGTCACCGGCACCCGGCCCGATGAGGTCACGGCCCGGGTGGGGATGCGCTGCAGGGACCGATCCTCCCGCCGGCGGTCGACATCCTCGGTCGCGGTGCGCACCACGCGGACCAGGACCTCGCGGAGCTGCTGGATGCCGTCGGCGACGCTCGCGGCACCTTGGCTGACGTCGGCCGCGCGGTCGCCGACGGCCTTGGCTTCGGCCGAGACGCTGGCGATACGGGTGGAGACGTCGCGGGCGGCGTCCGCCGTCTGGTTGACGTTGCGCGCGATCTCCCGCGTGGCGGCGGACTGCTCCTCCATGGCGGCGGCGATGGCGGCGGAGACGCGGTCGATCCGCTCGATCATGGTCCAGGTGCCCTCCAGGCTGGAGACGGCGTGGGAGGTCATCGCCTGCACATCCCCGATCTGGCGGGCGATCTCCTCCGTCGAGCGGGCGGTCTGGTTGGCGAGGTTCTTGACCTCGTTGGCGACGACGGCGAAGCCCTTGCCCGCCTCCCCGGCGCGGGCCGCCTCGATCGTGGCGTTGAGGGCCAGAAGGTTGGTCTGGTCGGCGATGCCGCGGATCAGCACCGCCACCTCCCCGATCCGGCCGATCGCCTCGGCCAGCGACTGGATCGCCTGCTGGGAGTCGCGCCCCTGCTCCACCGCCTCCCGGCTGGTGGTCGTGGCGACGGCGACCTGGCCCGCGATCTCGGCGATGGCGGCGGACAGCTCCTCCGTCGCGGCGGCCACGGTCTGTGCGTTGATGAGGGTCTGCTCGGCGGCCGCGGCGACGCCTTGCGAATTCTCGCCGACCACGCAGGCCGAGCGCGCCATGGCCCCGGCGTCCTGGTCCATGGCACCGGTCCGGTCGGCGACACGGTCGACGGCGACTCGGCTCTCGGTCTCGACCCGGTCGGCCATGGCACGGAGCGAGGCGCGGCGCGCCTGCTCCGCGAGTGCGGCATCCTCCTCCCGCGCGGCGCGGAGACGCTCCGCCTCGATCAGGCCCTGGCGGAAGACCTCCATCGCCGCCGCCATCTCGCCCACCTCGTCCTTGCGGTTCCGGTAGGGCACGGGCCGCTCCAGCTCGCCGCCGGCGAGCACGGCCATGTAGCCGGCGATGCGCCGGATCGGCGTGGTCACCAGCCGGTCGATCCCGACGGTCAGGGCGACCGCCAGGGCGGCGACGAGCAACCCCGCCAGCAGGGAGCCGAACCGCAGCGCCTCGATGGACGCGGCCACGCTCACCGCCCGGTCCTTGGCGTCCAACTCGGCGAGACGCATCAGTTCCTCCAGGGCCGCCGCCGCCTCGTCGATGATCCCCTTACCCTCGGAGAAGAGGACGGCCACCGACGGGTCCCGCGCGTCGGAGCGGGCAAGCAACGCTCCATTCGCGTCCGTGTAGCGCGCCCAGGCGGCATCGAACCGCTGGATTTCGCCGCGCTTGGCGGGCGTGACGGCGAACGCGCCCACCTCGGCGCGGATCCGCGCCACTTCCTGGAAAAGGGCGGCGATATCAGCGGCGGCCTGAGCCTTGTCGGCGGCCGCGTCGGACAGCAGGTGGCGGGCCTGGGCGGTGCGCACCCGCGCCGCCGTGTAGCGAAGCTGGCCGATGGTTTCCAGCGCAGGCAGGCTATAGCCGTTGACCGTCGCGAAATCGGCCTGAACGCCCCCCACGCGCAGCAGCGTGCTTCCCACGAAGGTGATGAACACGGCGAGCAGGATGGCCAGCCCGGCGATGACACGGGCGCGGACGGTGGACAACATCAGGGACCCCTGTGGCTTGCCTTTGGATAGGTGGTGGAACTGGTGAGGTTGTAACTTCGTAAAGACGCTTACGCCGGAAAGGCCCAACGGAGGATTGTCCGAAGGTGTCGTCACGCAGCCACATGGCACACCCAGCGTAGGGTCTTGCCGTCCCAGGACGGGCATGGCCGTCGCCCGCCGCGCCCCGACGGGCGGGGGTTGAGCGGCGGCCGGGATCGGCCTAGGAATCGGGGACACGATCCGAAGGCCGCGAGCCATGACCGACCAGCCCCTGCGCCTCACCCTCCGCCGGCCGGACGACTGGCACCTGCACCTGCGCACCGGCGCCATGCTGAAGGCGGTGCTGCCGTTCAGCGCGCGGCAGATGGGGCGCGCCATCGTCATGCCGAACCTGGTGCCGCCGGTGACCGACATGGCGCGGGCGGAAACCTACCGGCGCGAGATCGTGGAGAACCTGCCGGCGGGCAGCGGCTTCCGCCCTCTGATGACCGCGTACCTGACGGACCACACGGACCCGGACGACCTGGAGCGCGGGTTCCGGGCGGGCCTGTTCACGGCGGTGAAGCTCTACCCGCAGCACGCCACCACCAACTCCGCCCACGGGGTCACCAGCATCGCCCATGTGCATCCGGTGCTTGAGCGGATGCAGGCGATCGGCATGCCCCTGCTGATCCATGGGGAGGTCACCGACCAGGACGTGGACATCTTCGACCGGGAGGCGGTGTTCATCGACCGGGTGCTGACGCCGCTGCTGCGCAACTTCCCGGAGCTGCGCGTGGTGCTGGAGCACGCCACCACGGAGGAGGCCGTGGTGTTCGTCCGCCAGAACGGGCCATCCGGGCGGATCGGCTGCACCATCACGGCGCACCATCTGATGATCAACCGGTCCAGCATCTTCGCCGGCGGCATCCGCCCGCATCTCTACTGCCTGCCCATCGCCAAGCGGGAGAAGCACCGGCTGGCCCTGCGCCGCGCCGCCACGTCGGGCGAGCCCTGGTTCTTCCTGGGCACCGATTCGGCCCCGCACCCCATCGGTGCGAAGGAGACGGCCTGCGGCTGTGCCGGCATCTTCACGGCACCCTCCGCCATCGAACTCTACGCCCAGGTGTTCGACGAGGAGGGGGCGCTGGCCAATCTCGAGGCCTTCGCCAGCCTGAACGGCCCCGCCTTCTACCGTCTTCCGCCGAACGAGGACCGGATCACGCTGGAGCGGTCGGGCCACATCGTGCCGGACGTGCTGGACGTGGACGGCAAGGACGCCGTCCTCCCCTTCCGCTCCGGCGAGCGGCTGGACTGGCGGGTGGTGGACTGAGGGCGATTGCCGCTTGCTTTTTTCCGTCATCCCCGCGAAAGCGGGGACCCAGAGTCCCAAGCACCCCGGCCGGCCATCCATGGGTTCCCGCTTTCGCGGGAATGACGGCGACGGGGGCCAAGATAGGTCCGCACCGATGATCGACGCCAAGACCGCCGCCGCCGAGACCGCCAAGATCCTGCTGGAGATCAAGGCCGTGCATTTCAACGCGGACGACCCGTTCATCCTGACCTCGGGACGGGCGAGCCCGGTCTACATCGACTGCCGCAAGATCATCAGCTTCCCCCGCGCCCGCCGCTTCATCGTGCAGGCGGCCAAGGACATGCTGCTGCGCGACGCCGGCTACGAGTGCTTCGATTATGTCGCGGGCGGGGAGACGGCGGGCATCCCCTATGCCGCCTTCCTGGCGGAGGCGCTGGACCTGCCGATGCTGTACGTCCGCAAGAAGCCGAAGGGCTTCGGCCGCAACGCCCAGATCGAGGGCGACCTGCGGGAAGGCGGCCGGGTCCTTCTGGTGGAGGACCTGACCACGGACGCCGGCAGCAAGGTGAACTTCGTCAACGCCGTGCGGCAGGCGGGTGCCGTGGTCGAGCACGCCTTCGTGGTCTTCCATTACGGCATCTTCCCGAAGTCACGGGAGACCATGGCGGGCCTGGGCGTGAAGCTGCACGCGCTGTGCACATGGTGGGATGTACTCGCGGCGGCGAAGGCGAGCGGAAGCTTCACCGAAGGCACGATGGCGGAAGTCGAACGTTTCCTTCACGCCCCGGAAGACTGGTCCGCAGCCCACGCGCCGAAGACACAGGCTTAACACAAGCAAGTTCTTATAAAAGCGTCAGCTAGTGTTGACAGACGCTTTCGTGCGAACACTGGACAAGTTCGTTCGGCTGCCGCAATATCCCTAAGAGCTATAGGGTTAAGACGCCAATGGACGGCAGTCGTGACAAGCCGCAGGCCCAGGACGCCGGTCAGAGCAGCCAAGCGGCATTCGCCCGCGCGTCGCTCCGGCCGATCAGGGCGCTGTTGCGCGGGCTTGAATGCCTGATGGTTCTCAACACCCGCGACGGCGTTACGGTGACAGAGATCGCCCGCGCCACCCGCCTGCCCCGCACCACGGCCCATCGCATCCTGGAGACACTCTGCGACGGCGGCTACATCGTCCGCGACGGCGCCGACGAGCGCTACCGGGCGACGATCCTGGTCCGCGCCCTGTCGGACGGCTTCGGTGACGAGAGCTGGGTGCGCGAGATCGCCAAGCCGGAACTGGACGCGCTGGGCCGCCGGGTGCTGTACCCCGTCGCGGTCGGCACCGCGTCCGGCATGACGCTGGTCGTGCGGGAGAACACCGACCGCGACAGCCCGCTGGCGCTGGAGCGGCTGCCGCCCGGCACGCGCCTGCACCTGACCCAGTCGGCGGCGGGCCGGCTGCACCTCGCCTTCATGTCCCAGGCCCAGCGCCGGGCCATCCTGGACGTGCTGGCCCGGACGGGGACGCGGCCCGATCAGGCGCTGCGCAACCGGGCGGACTTCGAGGCGCTGCTGGATCGCGTCCGCAACGACGGGTACTGCCTGCACCACGCCCCGCCGAACCGGGAGGCGTCGGTGGCCGTGCCGATCCAGGGGGCGGACGGGCCGGTGGGATATCTGACCATGCGCTACATCGCCTCGGCCGTGACGCCGAAGGAGATCGTGGCCAGCTACCTGCCCCAGCTTTCCCAGGCGGCCGAGCGGATCGCCGCCGGCCTCTCCGTTGGCCTGAACGCGTTCGCCACCGCCGACGTCTGATCCGCAGCCATCAGGAGTGCCCGCTCACGGTTTGCCGGGCGCCGGCGTCGACGGCTGTCGCCCACCGACGGCGGGTTCCAGAGGAACCGCCTCCACGCTGGGGATCGGCGGCGGCTTGGTGATGGGCGGCAACTCCACCCCCTGGCCCGTCGGCACCCGGCGTTCCGGCCGGGCCGGCATCTGGATGCCGCGCGCGACCATGTTCGGCAGCCGCGACTCGTCCCAGTCGTCCAGCACGGCGCCGAGCCGGAGGATGACAAGCTCCGCCCCCCGCGAGACATAGAGCCGCTGGCCGCCGAGACCGGCCAGGAACAGCGTGTCCGCCTCGACGAACCGCTCGCGGGCGGCGAAGGGCATCTCCGCCTCCACCGGCCAGACGAGATGCGTCCACAGGCCGTGGTGGCGGGAGAACAGGGTGGGCTTGGTCATCGCATCCACCCAGGCGGTCGGCACCACCTGCCGCCCCTCCACCGCCCCACCCTCCGCCAGGAGAAGGCCCAGACGCAACCAGTCGCGCGGCGTGGCGGCGACACAGCAGTAGGTCAGCGGGTCCCCGCCTGGCCTGTCGAGCGTCAGCTCCGCCGCCCGCGCGCCCAAGGGCTGCCAGAGGGCGGTCGAGAGATAATCGGCGACCGGCTGGCCGGTGGCGCGGGACAGCACCAGGGCGAGCACCTGGAGATCGATGGTCGCGGGCGCGTAGCGCGTGCCGGGCGCGGCCCCGAGGGTGGCCGAAAGGGTCCACTCGGCGACGGGGCCGGCGGGCGGGGCGGGCGGGGCGTCCAGCCCGCTGGTGCCCTGGACCAGATCGCGCATGGCGATGCGGCCGCGCGGATCGTCGGCCCATTCCGGCAGCCAGGTGGAGACCGGCGTTTCCAGGTCGGGGATGAACCCGTCGCGGATCGCCTGGCCCGTCAGCAGCACCATCAGTCCGGCCTGCAGGCCGGCGCCGTCGACGCGGTCGAACGGGCGCGTACCGTCGGCGTAATGCTCGATCTGGAGGGCGCCGCCCTGCCAGACGAGCAGGGCGGCACTCCGCGTCGCTTCCGCGAAGGCGACGACATCGCGCACCGTCTCCTCCGCCAGGGTGCGAGTCTCCGGCGTGGCGACGGGCATGACCGTGCCCTCCCCCCCGGCGACCTCCACCGTGGCCACCGGCGGCGGGGCGGGCGGCACGATCACGGTGGCGGCCTGCCGCCCCTGGAGGTCAGCGGGGGCGTCCGCCGGGACGGACGTCGCCTCCGGCACCTCCAGCGACGGCTCCTTGCCTGCGAGCGCCCACCACAGCGCCCCGCCCGCCCCGAGCATCAGGGCGGCGATGGCGGCCGTGCTGACGAGGCGCCCGCGCATGGATCAGGTGCCCGCGGCGCGGAAGATCGGGTATTCGCGCAGATCGGCGACCGCCCAGGCGCCGTCGCCCTGGCGACAGATGAAGCCGGTGGCGTGCTGGAACAGCTTGCCCTGCACCACGACCGAGTGGAACTCCCGGCAGGGGCGGTTCTGCTGGTCGTAGCCATCGCGCAGGATCTTCACCGCGCCACGCTTGCCCGTGTCGGGGTTGCCCCAGCCCACCACCTCGTCGACCGGGCGGGACGTCACCTGCCGCAAGGCGCCCTCAAGCGCCGCGTTGTCCGACGGGGCCATGGTGATGGTCGTGGGCTCCGGCGGCGGGGCCGGCGGTGGAGGCGGGGGCACTGGGCGGGTGGCGCAGGCGGCCAGCCCCAGCATAAGGCCCCCCAGCATCAGGCTCTTGGCCGCGAAACCCGACAGCTTTCCGCCACGCATGATCGTTCCAGGCTCCCCGGCCGCGCGATTGTCCAGAACGCCTGTTTGCCAAGGGAAAATGGCGGATGCAAGGCCGACCGCCGCCCCCATTTTCGCCCCATCCCCGCCCGCCGCGAGCGCCACCGCCCGTCCGCAGGGCGGATGCTTGACCTGGGTCAAGGCGCCGCAGGTCCGGTGCGGCCACTCTGCGGGCAATCCCGCAAGCCGGGCCCCGCCAGCCGGGCGCAAGACCCGGGCGGGCCCCCCACACGGACCGCCGAGGAACGCCCGATGACCGACTACATCCGCTGGTTCAAGGACCTGACCATTGACGATGTGCCGCTGGTCGGCGGCAAGAACGCCAGTCTGGGCGAGATGTACCGCGAACTGACGCCGCTGGGCGTGCGGCAGGCGAACGGGTTCGCCGTGGTCGCCGACGGCTACCGCGACGCGCTGACCGCCGCCGGCGCCTGGGACGAGTTGCACCGGCTCCTGGACGGCTTGGACAAGAACGACACGGCGGCCCTGGCCAAGGTGGGCCGGCGGGCCCGCGAACTGGTCTACGCCGCCGGGCTGACCGACGCGACCCGCGCCCAGATCCTGGAAGCCTATCGCGCCATGAAGGCGGAATACGGCGACGAGCTGTCGGTCGCCGTCCGCTCCAGCGCCACGGCGGAGGACCTGCCGAACGCCAGCTTCGCCGGCCAGCACGACACCTACCTGAACATCCACGGAGAGGAGATGCTGATCGACGCGGTGAAGCGCTGCAATGCGTCGCTGTTCACCGACCGGGCGATCAGCTACCGCATCGACAAGGGTTTCGACCATTTCAAGGTGGCGCTCAGCGTCTGCGTCCAGAAGATGGTGCGCTCCGACCTCGCCGCCGCCGGCGTCATGTTCTCCATCGACACGGAGACGGGCTTCGAGGACGCGGTGTTCATCACCGGCGCCTGGGGCCTGGGCGAGAACGTCGTGCAAGGGGCCGTGGATGTGGACGAGTTCTATGTCCACAAGCCGACCTTCCGCCAAGGCCACCGCGCGGTGCTGCGCCGGGTGATGGGCGAGAAGCAGATGCGCATGGTCTATGCCCAGGGCCGCACGCGCGAGCCGGTGATCAACCTGCCCACGCCGGAGGAGGACCGCCGCCGCTTCTGCCTGACCGACGAACAGGTGCTGGTCCTGGCCGACTACGCCATCAAGATCGAGGACCACTACACCCGTCGGCGCGGCCACGCGATGCCCATGGATATGGAGTGGGCGCTGGATGGCGTGGACGGCCAGCTCTACATCGTCCAGGCCCGGCCCGAGACGGTGGCCAGCCAAAAGCAGGGTGCCGTTCTGGAATCCTACGAGCTGCGCGGCAAGGGCCCCGTGCTGGTCACCGGCCGGGCCGTCGGGACCAAGATCTCCACCGGCAGGGTGCGGGTGGTGAAGTCGGCCCGCAAACTGCCGAAGTTCCAGCCGGGCGAGGTGCTGGTCGCCGACACCACCACGCCGGACTGGGAGCCGGTGATGAAGAAGGCTGCCGCCATCGTGACGAACCGGGGCGGGCGCACCTGCCACGCCGCCATCGTCAGCCGCGAACTGGGCATCGCCGCCGTGGTGGGGGCCGAGGGCGCCACGGAGGGTCTGAAGGACGGGCAGGAGGTGACCATCTCCTGTGCGGAGGGCGACATCGGCAAGGTCTATCAGGGCTCCCTGCCCTTCGAGATCGTGCGTACCGACCTGTCGCGCATGGGCAAGCCGAAGACCCATGTGATGGTGAACCTGGGCAACCCGGAGCTGGCGTTCCAGACCAGCTTCCTGCCGGTGGACGGCGTCGGCCTCGCCCGCATGGAGTTCATCGTCAGCGAGAGCATCAAGGTCCACCCGATGGCGCTGGTCCATCCGGAACGGGTGTCCGATCCCGCCGACCGGGCCCGCATCGCGGAGATCACGCGCGGCTACGCCAGCGGCACCGACTACTTCGTGCAGAAGCTGTCGGAGGGGGTGGGCACCATCGCCGCCGCCTTCCACCCGCGCCCGGTCATCATCCGGCTGTCGGACTTCAAGTCCAACGAGTACGCGGCCCTGGTCGGCGGACGCGGGTTCGAGCCGGACGAGGAGAACCCGATGATCGGGTTCCGCGGCGCCTCGCGCTACGCCCACCCGGCCTATGCCGACGGCTTCGCGCTGGAGTGCCTTGCGCTGGCCCGCGTGCGCAACGACATGGGCCTGAAGAACCTGAAGCTGATGGTCCCCTTCTGCCGCACCCTGAAGGAGGCGGAGGCGGTGCTGGCCGTCATGGCGCGGCATGGGCTGAAGCGCGGGGAGGACGGGCTCGAGGTCTACGTCATGTGCGAGATCCCCAGCAACGTCATCCAGATCGACGGGTTCGCGAAGCTGTTCGACGGGTTCTCCATCGGCTCCAACGACCTGACGCAGCTCACCCTCGGCGTGGACCGCGACAGCCCGCTGGTGGCCCCCAGCTTCGACGAGCACGACCCGGCGGTGCTGGAGATGCTGCGCCTCGCGGTGGAGGGGGCGCGGCGGAACCGGCGTCACATCGGCATCTGCGGGCAGGCGCCCAGCGACTATCCGGACATCGCCAAGTTCCTGGTGCGGCACGGGATCGAAAGCATCAGCCTGACGCCCGACAGCGTCCTGCGCACGATCCCCGCGATCCTGGAGATCGAACGCGAACTGGGGGCGCGGAACGCGGCGGAATAGCCGGCATACGCATCGTCGCACCCTTCTCCCCTCATCCCGAGCCTGTCGAGGGACGAGGGAAGAAGGCGGGTGCGTGGGTCGTCCCTCAGCCCTTCGACAAGCTCAGGGTGAGGGACGAAGGGATGGCGGAGAAGACATGAGAGCAGCCCCCCTCACCCGGTTCGCTGGCGCTCACCACCCTCTCCCGCTGGGGGAGAGGGTTTACCGGCGCCGCAGCCTTTTCGCCGGCATAGCGGCTGGATGTGAACAAAGCCGGTGCCGAGTGCCCCCTCTCCCCTTGAGGGAGAGGGTGGCGACCGGAGGGAGCCGGGTGAGGGGTGACGGTTCTTCGCCGCCGTCACGGCCCCCTTCACCGCCTCTCCTTGCGCAGACGGTTGTGGATGGCGGTGGCGGCGACGGCGGCCTGGGCCTGGGCGATGGTGATCTGGTTCAGGCCGGGCACCACGTCGCCCGCCGCGAACAGGTTCGGCACCGACGTTTCCTGGTGCGGGTCGACGCAGACCCGGCCATCCTCCGCCATGTCGGCGCCGATCCGCCGGGCGAGGTCGCTGCGCGGCGCCGTGCCGAGGGCGGAATAGACCGTGTCGAAGGCGAGCACGTCCCCGCCCGCCATACGGAACGCCTCCAGCCGATCCGCCACCACTTCCACCCGCTCGACCCGGCGCTCCTCGTTACCGATGCCGCGCTCCGCCAGCCGGCGCCGGTGATTGTCGGCCAGCGGCTCGCCAAGCGTCAGCAGGGTGAGGTCGTCGGCGTAGTCGCGGATGAACTCCGCCTCGCGCACGCCGTGCTCGCCATGGCCGATGACGGCCACCCGCTCCCCCCGCACCTCGAAGCCGTCGCAGATCGGGCAGTAGCGGACCAGCCCGTTGCGGACGCTGTCGTAGAGGTCGGGCAGGCCCGGCTCCAGGTCGATCACGCCGGTGGCCAGCAGCACGAAACGGGCCCGCCGCTCCGTCCCGTCGGCGGCGGTCGCGACGAACCGACCGTCATCGCGCGCCAGCCCCTCCACCTCGCCCTTGACGATGCGCGCGCCGTAGCGCTCCGCCTGTTCGCGCATTCGCTCCACCAGCACCTGGCCGTCGATCCCGTCGGGAAATCCGGGATGGTTGTGGCTGGTGGGAATCCAGGCGCAGCGCGAATGCCCGGCGTCCACCACGACGAAGCGCCAGCGGTAACGGGCGAGGTAGATGGCGGCGGTCAGCCCGGCCGGGCCGCCGCCGATGACGAGGGCATCGAGGTCGTCGGACACGGATGCGCCTAGACGTCGAAGGTGCGGCCGGGCGTCTTCGACCGGTCGATGCCCTCCTCGTTCTTCTCCGCCTCCTCGTTGAGCGCGGCGTCGCCGACCGGTCCCTCCGGCACGTCTCCTTCGGCGGGCTTGCGCTTACCGCCGGTGGGGGCATCAGGGTGCTGGGGCCGGTTCATGGCGCCGCCGGCGCCGGGCTTCTCGTCCGTCATGGCTGGTCCTCCTCGTGGCAACCCCACCCCAACAGGCGGCGCGTGGAACCGCTCCCGCCCCGGCCGGTTCACCTCGGACCGGAACCGGAGCGAGGCCATGTCCAAGAAGGACCATTCACTGAAGAACCAGCTGAAGAACGCCGAGCAGGGCGGACGGCCCAAGGGCAGCGACAGCGGCGGCGGTGCCCATCCCGAAAGCCCGAACGACCTCGCGGGAACGCCGCAGAACCCCCGCGAGCAGGGCCAGGGCCACCAGCGCCAGCCCAAGCCCTGATCGGCAGGGCTTGTGGCGACCGCCCCGGTTGACACACACTTGGGCGGTGAACGCGGCCGCAAGAGCCGCCGACAGGGAGGACACCCCGATGCAGTTCCTGAAGGCCGCCCGCCTGGGCGGCGTCATCGCAGCGCTGTGCGCGGCACCCCTGGCGGGTGCTGCCGCGCAATCCGCCGCCGACCTCGGCCGGTCGCTGACGCCCTTCGGCGCCGAGAAGGCCGGCAACAAGGACGGCACCATCCCGGAATGGACCGGCGGCATCACCCAGCCGCCGGCCGGATACCAGCCGGGCACGCACCATCCCGACCCGTTCGCCGACGACAAGGTCCTGTTCACCATCACGGCCCAGAACATGGACCAGTACGCGGACAAGCTGACGGAGGGGCACAAGGCCCTGTTCCGGCAGTATCCGGACACGTTCAAGATGAACGTCTATCCAACCCGGCGCAGTGCCTCGGCCCCGCAGCGCATCTATGACGCGACCATCGCCAACGCCAGCGGGGCCAAACTGGCCGAAGGGGGCAACGGCGTGCTGAACGCCAAGGCCGGCATCCCCTTCCCCATCCCGCAGTCCGGCGTGGAGGCGGTATGGAACCACCTGCTGCGCTGGCGTGGGCTGGACGTGGAGCGGCGGGTCGGACAGGCGAACCCGCAGGCGAACGGCGACTTCACCCTGATCATGATCGAGGAGAAGGCGAAGTTCCTCTACAACAGCCCGGAGGGTCCGGCCGGCAACACCTCCACATACTTCCTGCAGGAGGTGGTGGCCCCGGCGCGGCTGGCGGGCGAGATCCTACTGGTGCATGAGACCATCAACCAGATCGCCGAGCCGCGCAGCGCCTGGACCTACAATCCCGGCCAGCGCCGGGTGCGCCGCGCGCCCAACGTCGCCTACGACAATCCGGGCACGGCGGCGGACGGGCTGCGCACGTCGGACCAGCTCGACATGTTCAACGGGTCGCCCGACCGCTACGACTGGACCCTGGTCGGCAAGAAGGAGATGTACGTGCCGTACAACTCCTACAAGCTGCACAGCAGCGACCTGCAGTACGCGGACATCATCAAGGCGCGGCACATCAACCAGGACCATGCCCGCTACGAGCTGCACCGGGTCTGGGTGGTGGACGGGCGGCTGAAGCCGGGCACCAGCCACATCTACAAGCGCCGGACCTTCTATATCGACGAGGACAGCTGGCAGATCATGGTCGCGGACCAGTACGACAACCGCGACCAGCTGTGGCGGGTGTCGGAGGCGCACTCGATCAATTACTACGACGTGCCCGCCCTATGGGTGACGCTGGAGACGATCTACGACCTGCAGTCCGGCCGGTACACCACCTTGGGCCTGGACAACCAGGAGCCGATGTACAAGTTCGGCGTGAACCTGACCGCCTCCGACTTCTCGCCCGATAGCCTGCGCCGGGCGGGGGTGCGGTAGGGTATCCTTCCGGTCGGCCCTGATTGGCCTCGCCCTTCGACAAGCTCAGGGTGAGGCCAATCGGCGGGTTCCCGATAAGTCACCATGTCTCACCCCACCCACGCAGCCTCACCCTGAGCTTGTCGAAGGGCGAGGCTGCGGAGGCGGCCACGGGCACCCTTGACGCCCTTCCGTCGATGCGGCCTTCTGCGGGCAACGAACAGACGCATCGGGGAGAGCGCCAGCGATGAGCACCGACCACATCCTGGTCCATGACGAGGGCGGTGTGCGCACCGTCACCATGAACCGGCCGGACAAGCGCAACGCGCTGACTGCCGCCATGTACTCCACGATGGCGGAGGCGCTGGAGCAGGCGGACGCCTCCCTGGATGTGGGGGCCGTGGTGATCCAGGGTTCCGGCGGGTTCTTCAGCGGCGGCAACGACGTGAAGGACTTCCTGGTGAACCCGCCGACCGGGCCCGACAGCGCGGTGTTCCGCTTCCTGCGCGCCATCCTGAAATGCGGCGCCCCCATCGTCGCCGCCGTGGACGGCCCGGCCGTCGGTATCGGCACCACCATGCTGCTGCACTGCGACTTCGTGCTGGTCACGCCGCACACCAAGCTGCACCTGCCCTTCATCGATCTGGGGCTGGTGCCGGAGGCGGCGAGCAGCCTGCTGCTGCCCAAGGTGCTGGGCCACCAGCGGGCGGCGGAGATGCTGATGCTGGGTCGCCCGATCGAGCCGGAGCGGGCGGCGGCGGCCGGCCTCGTCAACGCGGTGGTGCCGGCCGACCGGCTGGTGGCGGAATCCCAGGCGCTCGCCATGGCGCTGGCCGCCAAGCCGCGCAACGCCCTGCGCCAGACCAAGGCGCTGATGCGCGCCAACCGCGACGAGGTGCGCGCGGTGATGGACAAGGAGGGCGCGCTGTTCGGCGAGCTGCTGCGCTCCCCCGAAGCGATCGCAGCGTTCCAGGCGTTCCTGATGAAGTCGGCGGCGAAGGGCTGAGCCGCTCCACCCGCTGCCGCCGACCGCCGCGTCAGGCCCCCAGGATCATCCGGGGGCCGACCGTGTGCTTCTTCAGGCGGGCGCCGGTGGCGGCGTCCACCTCCTCAAGGCTGACCTCGTAGCCCCAGAGGTCGGCGAGGTGCTGGAGGACGGACCGGGTGTCGTCCTCGTCCAGCACGATCTGGTTCATGGCCCGGTGCTCCAGCACCAGCTTGCGGTCACCGGTAAGGTCGACGTCGGTGATCTGGATGTCGGATTCCGCCCAGGCGATGTCGTACTGGCGGGCCAGCGTCTGACGGATCTCGCGGTAGCCGCGCTCGTCATGGATGCGCTGGACGGTCAGCGCCGGCTCCCGCGCGTCGTCGCGCACATGGAACAGCTTGAAGCGCCGGATCAGGTTCGGGCTCAGATACTGCAGGATGAAGCTCTCGTCCCGGAAGTTGGCCCAGGCGTCGCGGATCACCGCCATGCTGTCGCCCTTGCCGGCGATGTCGGGGAACCACGCACGATCCTCCTGCGTCGGCCGCTCGCAGATGCGGGCGATGTCCTGCATCATGGCGTAGCCCAGCGCGTAGGGGTTCAGGCCGCCGTAGCGCGGGTCGTCGAATTCCGGCTGGAAGACGACGTTGGTGTGGGAGTGCAGGAACTCCAGCCACGCGCCGTCGGTCATAAGCCCGTCGCTGTGCAGCCGCTCCATGATCCGGTAGTGGCAATAGGTGGCGCAGCCCTCGTTCATCACCTTGGTCTGGCGCTGGGGATAGAAGTACTGGGCCAGATGCCGGACGATGCGCAGCAGCTCCCGCTGCCAGGCGTGCAGGCGTGGCGCCCGCTTCTCCAGGAAATAGAGGATGTTCTCCTCAGGCAGGCCGAGCACGGCGCGCCGCCGGTCGCGGTCCGACAGGCCGTTGTGCGCGCCGCCCTTGGTCGGGACCGTCCGCCAGAGGTCGTTGAACATCCGCTCCTGGTGCTCCCGCCGCTCCTTCTCCCGCTTCTCCTCCATCCGGAGGTCGAGGGGGCGGCGGCGCGGATAGCGGTGCACGCCGTGGGACATCAGGGCGTGGGCCGCGTCCAGCACGCGCTCCACCGCCGCGAGGCCGTGGCGCTCCTCGCACTGGGCGACGTAGCCCTTGGCGAAATCCAGATAGTCCAGGATGCCGTCGGCGTCGGTCCACTGCCGGAACAGGTAGTTGTTCTTGAAGAAGTGGTTATGGCCGAAGGCGGCGTGCGCCATGACGAGCGCCTGCATCGTCATGGTGTTCTCTTCCATGATGTAGCTGATGCAGGGATTGGAGTTGATGACGATCTCGTAGGCCAGCCCGCGCAGACCCCGGCGGTACAGCACCTCGTCCCGGGCGAAATGCTTGCCGAAGGACCAGTGCTTGTAGAGCAGCGGCATGCCGATGCTGGAATAGGCGTCCAGCATCTGCTCCGCCGTGATCACCTCGATCTGGTTGGCGTAGGTGTCGAGGCCGAGGTCGCGGGTCGCCACCACCTCGATGGCGTCGTAGGCGCGGCGGACCTTGTCGTAGTCCCAGTCCGCCCCCTCCCACAGGGGGCGTGACGTGTCGATCGTGGCGACGGTCATGCGCTGGCCCCCTGGGTCTGCTGGTCCTTGGCGAACAGCTCGCGGAAGACGGGATAGATCTCGCGCCGGTGGCGCACCTGCTTCATGGCCAGCGGCACGCCGTCGCCCAGGAGCTGCCGGTAAGTCCGCCACAGGTCGGTCTCCCGCGCCCCCATGTGAAGGGCGGCCGGCGACAGCTCGGGGTCCCCACCCACCTCGATGTAGGCGTAGTACTGGCAGGCTGGCAGGATCTCCTGGGTCAGCAGGCTGGCCGTGCGGGCGTTGTCGCTGCTGGTGTTGTCCCCGTCCGAGGCCTGGGCGGCGTAGATGTTCCATTCGTCCGGCGGATAGCGCTCCTGGATCACCCGCCGCATCTCCTCCAGGGCCGTGGAAACCACCGTGCCGCCCGTCTCGGGGCTGTAGAAGAAGGTGTCCTCATCCACCTCCTGCGCCCGGTGGGTGTGCCGGATGAAGACGAGGTCGACATGCTTGTAGCGTCGGGTCAGGAACAGGTAGAGCAGCATGTAGAACCGCTTGGCGAGGTCCTTCATGTGCTCCGTCATGGAGCCGGAGACGTCCATCAGGCAGAACATCACCGCTTGGGCCACCGGCTTGGGCGTGGCCTCGAAGCGGTTGTAGCGGACGTCGATCGGGTCGATGTAGGGGATGCGCTGGCTCTTGCGCAGCAGCCTCTCCAACTCGGCCCGCAGCTCCGCCAGCCGCTCCGCCTCCCCGCCCTTGCGCTCCAGCCGGTCGATCTCCTCCCGCAGCGCCAGGATCGCGTCCGCCTTGGGGCGGTTCAACGCGATCCGGCGGGCGAGGCTGTTGCGCATGGTGCGCACGAGGTTGAGGTTCGTCGGCGACCCCGCGACCGAATAGCCGGCCCGGCTCCACGACACGCTTTCCGTGGTGGCGAGCTTCCGCTTGGCAAGGTCGGGGAGTTCCAGGTCCTCCAGGAACAGGTCGATGAACTCCTCGCGGGTCAGGGCGAAGCGGAACTCGTCCGTGCCGTCCCCGTCGGGGCTGCCCTCCGACCCGCGCCCGCCCCCGCCCTGGGGCGGACGGGGGATCAGGTCGCCCTCGATGAACTCCTTGTTGCCGGGGGCCACCACGTCGCGGATGCCGCCGGTCATGGACCGGTGCAGCGTCGGCTCAGACACCCCGCCGGTGGGGATGCCGATCTCCCCGCCGGCGTCGATGTCGCTGATGCGGCGCTTGGAGGCCTGGTCCCGGACCGCCCGCATGACCTGCTCCTTCGCCCGGCGCAGGAAGCGCTGGCGGTTGGCCAGGCTTTTGCCCTTCGGGTTGAGGCGGCGGTCGATGATTGTGAACAAATCGGTCTCCGTTCCGCTCCGTTGCCCCGCCTCAGCCCGCCTGCTTCACGCGCATGTACCACTCGACCAGCCGGCGGACCTGCCGCTCGGTGTAGCCGCGGGCGACCATGCGCTCGACGAAGGCGCCATGCTTCTTCTCGGTGTCGCTGTCCTTCTTCGAGCCGAAGCTGATGACGGGCAACAGCTCCTCCACTTGGCTGAACATCCGCCGCTCGATCACGTCGCGGATTTTCTCGTAGCTGGTCCAGTCGGGGTTCCGCCCGCTGTTGGCCGCCCGCATGCGCAGGGCGAACTTGACCACCTCGTTGCGGAAGTCCTTCGGGTTGGCGATCCCGGCCGGCTTCTCGACCTTGCTCAGCTCCTGGTTCAACAGGTCGCGGTTCAGGAGCTGGCCCGTGTCCGGGTCCTTGAAGTCCTGATCCTCGATCCAGGCGTCGGCGTAGTCGACATAGCGGTCGAACAGGTTCTGGCCGTAGTCGTGGTAGGATTCCAGATACGCCTTCTGGATCTCGTTGCCGATGAACTCCGCGTAGCGGGGCGCGAGTTCGGCCTTGATGAACTCGATGTACTTCTTCTCCGTCTCGTCGGGGAACTGCTCCCGCCGGATCGCCTGCTCCAGGATGTACATCAGGTGCACGGGGTCGGCCGCGACCTCGGTGTTGTCGTAGTTGTAGGTGGAGGCCAGGACCTTGAAGGCGAACCGGGTGGAGATGCCGTTCATCCCCTCGTCCACGCCGGCCGCGTCCTTGTACTCCTGCCGGGTCTGCGCCTTGGGGTCCGTCTCCTTCAGGCTTTCGCCGTCATAGACCCGCATCTTGGAATAGAGGTTGGAGTTGCCGTGCTCCTTCAGGCGCGACAGCACGGCGAACCGGGCCAGCATCTCCAGCGTGCCGGGCGCGCAGGGGGCCTGCGACAGCTCCGAACCCCGGATCAGCTTGCCGTAGATCTGCTCCTCCTCCGTCACCCGCAGGCAGTACGGGACCTTGATCACGCAGATGCGGTCGATGAAGGCCTCGTTGTTCTTGTTGTTCTTGAAGGTCTGCCACTCGGCCTCGTTGGAGTGGGCCATGATGATGCCCTGGAAGGGCAGCGCGCCGATGTTCTCCGTGCCGATGTAATTGCCCTCCTGCGTCGCGGTGAGCAGCGGGTGCAGCATCTTGATCGGCGCCTTGAACATCTCGACGAACTCCAGGATGCCCTGGTTCGCGCGGTTCAGGCCGCCGGAGAAGCTGTAGGCGTCCGGATCGTTTTGGGGGAACAGCTCCAGCTTGCGGATGTCCACCTTCCCGACGAGGGAGGAGATGTCCTGGTTGTTCTCGTCGCCCGGTTCGGTCTTGGCGATGGCGATCTGGCGCAGGCGCGAGGGACGCAGCTTGACCACCTTGAAGCGCCGGATGTCGCCGTCGAACTCGTCCAGCCGCTTCATCGCCCAGGGGCTGAGCAGGCCGGACAGGCGGCGGCGGGGAATGCCGTAGCGCTCCTCCAGCGTCGAACCCATGGCCGCCGGATCGAACAGGCCGAGCGGGCTTTCGAAGACGGGGCTGAGCTGGTCGCCGGCCTTCAGCACATAGATCGGCTGATCCTCCATCAGCGCCTTGAGGCGCTCGGCGAGCGAGGATTTGCCGCCGCCGACGGGGCCCAGCAGGTAGAGGATCTGCTTGCGCTCCTCCAGCCCCTGGGCGGCGTGGCGGAAGAAGCCGACGATCCGCTCGATCGTCTCCTCCATCCCGAAGAACTCGGAGAAGGACGGGTAGACCTTGATGGTGCGGTTCATGAAGATGCGCGCCAGCCGGCTGTCGCGCGCGGTGTCGATCACTTCGGGCTCGCCGATGGCGGCGAGGATGCGCTCGGGCGCGCCGGCGTACATCATCGGGTCGTCGCGGCATCCGTCGAGATAGTCCAGCAGGGACATCTCCATCTCGCGGCGCGACTCGTAGGTCTGGGCGAAGCTGCTGAAAATGTCATGGGCCGGAGACATCGGCGTTCTCCCTCTCATGAATCCGGGACGGCTGCGCGGCGGTCATGGGCCGCGATCCTGCGTCCGGACCTGACGGTGTTGCGGGGCGGTGGCGTGCGGCGGGCGTGTCGGGCCGTCTGCATCTGAAGAAGGAAACGAGCAAACGGCCCGCGAGGTTCTTCTCGCCGCGGAATTCTGGGATGGACGGCGACGCGGCCGGCGCGCGGGGCGCCGGGGCGGCATCGGAGCAGGTTGTGCGGGAGAACCCAGCGACCGTCCGGCGGACCGGCGGACGCTGGCGGTTTCGTCTCGGACCACGGGCCCCGC
Organism: Rhodospirillaceae bacterium; assembly: GCA_029267445.1. Taxonomy (GTDB): domain Bacteria; phylum Pseudomonadota; class Alphaproteobacteria; order Azospirillales; family Azospirillaceae; genus JAJUIU01. Next base: position 47,156 of record JAJUIU010000011.1, on the reverse strand, counting down.
CTGGGGACCGGGGGTCCGGCATGCTGATCGCGGGCCGTGAGGCGGCCTCCGGATCGGGCATCGGACGAACCTCCGCGCTCTGTTCGGTCCCAGCCTGCGGGCGGTTCGTTAACGAATCACGACCCGCACGCTGTGACCTTAAAGAGGATACGGTGTCATCGACCCCGATGATCAAGGGGCGGGACGCCGCATACCGATTCTAGGCGGGCGGTTTGTGGCAAAAATGACGACGGTCGCGATCCGGCGTGGCGCCGGCACCGCCGACACGGAAGGGCCTTCGTCAGAACGGTTTGGCGACCCCGAGGAACGCCATGGTGATGATGCCCGCCCAGTAGACATAGGCGAGCTTCATGCCGAAGGCCAAGGCGCGGGAGAGTTGCCCTTCGACCTCCGGTGTGGAGCCTTCGGCCGCGATCCGGCGGAACAGCATGACCCAGTCGCGCATGATGTAGCGGAGCAGGAGTCCGATGATCAGCAATCCGGCGAACAGGGCCGCCTTGGTGGCGTACCAGCCCTGGTCGAACGGGGCGTGCCAGATCAGGGAGCCGATGCCGGTGATGAGCAAGGCCGGAATGACGACGTAGCGAATCGACTCGTCGATCTTCGTCAGGGTGAGGCCGAGGTCGGTGCCCCGCTTGGCGAAGGCCGTCCAGGTCAGGATCAGCCAGCCGGCCACGAACACCCACATCCCGGCGAGCCACGGCCCGCCCAGGGGCTGGGTGCCCAGGTTGTAGCCCATGTGGAGGCCCAGCGGCAGCAGCAGCACGATGCCGGTGCGGGGCAGGATGTCGATCCGGTAGGCCGTCTCCATATGCCGCCGCCGCTCGTCCAGGGTCAGCGCCGGGTTCACGACCTGCCGCGAGGCGTTGAACACGCCCCATTCGCCGCCCAGCCAATAGGCCATGGCGACGATGTGCAGCCATTTCAGGATCTCGTGCTCCCCGAACGTCATGCCCGGCCTCCAGCTTCTTTTTCGTTCGGACGCGAACCGTTCGGCGCGCGACCGGTCCGCCGACTGTGCCGGGGCGACAGGGGGCCTTCCTTGATCCAGGTCAAATTTGTCCGGACAACTTGGGTATCGAATTGACGCAAATCATACCCGGCCGCCGCCCCGCCCCGCATGATCGGCGGAACGACTGGAGGCAGACGGGGGAGTACCATGAGCGCGCGCAACGCACCGCCGACACCGCCGAGCTGGGACCGGGTAGGCCGGCATGCGATGTTTCCGGAGCCGAGCCACGACGAGATCGCCCGGTACAACTTCCTGGCCAACCTGAACCGGCATCTCGCCACGTACCTCTCGCCGGGCAACCGGGTGGTCTACGAGGCGCGGGTGAGGCCGGCCTTCCGGGCCGTGGCGGGGCGCGACTTCCGCGACCGGCACGAGGTGCGCCGGGCGATGCTGGACGACCCGTTCTTCCAGGAATGGTCCGCACTCCGGCGCAACGCCATGGAGATGCGCCAGCAAGCCGGGCGTTCCATGGTGCTGCGCCAGATCGACGCCCTGAACGCGCGGGCCCAGGCGCTGAACGACAATGCCGGGACACTGCGCCTCGACCCGTCGCTGGAACTGCCCTCGTACCTCGCCAAGGTGGATCACCACTGCATGCCCGGCAGCTACCATACGGAGCTGGTGCCGGACGACGTGTCGGCGGCGGCGAACTATGACAGCGGACTGTTCGTGACCACGGGCGGTGCGTTGGGGCCGATGTCGGACGGCGGCGGGCGCGCCGTGGCCGACTTCGTGCGGACCACCTTCCCGGAGTTCAGCCCCCGGCGCATCCTCGACCTCGGCTGCGGTCTCGGGCACAACGCGGTGCCGCTGGCGCAGGCCTTTCCGGACGCGGTCGTGGTCGCGGTCGACACGGCCGCACCCATGCTGCGCTATGGACACGCCAGGGCGAAGGCGCTGGGCGTGGAGAACATCGTGTTCGTGCAGGCCAACGCCGAAAGGCTGGACCCGGCCGAATTCCCCGACGCCAGCTTCGACTGGGTCCAGACCACCATGTTCTGGCACGAGACGTCGGGTACCGCCATGCGGCGCATCTTCGAGGAGATCCACCGCCTGCTGGCTCCGGGCGGGCTGACGCTACATGTGGAACAGCCGCAGTACGACGAGCGCATGCCGCTGGTCGAGCAGATGCTGCGCGACTGGGACGCCTACTACAACAACGAGCCATTCTGGAGCGCCATGCACGGCATCGACGTGCGGGGCCTGATGGAGGATGCGGGCTTCCGTCCCGACCGGATGTTCGACGGTTACGTCCGCGCGAAGGTGGATGACGAGGCGCGCAACCCCGCCTCGCCCACCGGGGCGACTGAGGACCATGGCCGGGCCGCCGCCTGGTACGCCTTCGGCGCCTGGAAGAACTGAGAGACGGGAGAGGGTGATGGACGGGATCGACATCCGGCGCGCGGCCGGGGCCAAGGCCAAAGGCAAACGCCCCTGGTTCCTGGCCGACGCGCAGACGGAACGGGTCATGGCTGTCGCCATGGCCGTCGCCCAGGAGCTGGCGGTCACGCGCGAGCGGCTGGACACGGTGGAGCGGCTGCTGGCCGACGGCCAGCCGGTGACGGCGGCGACGATCGACGCCTACAGGCCGGACGCCGCCGCCATGGCGGAGCGCCAGCGCTGGCACGCCGACTTCGTGGCCCGCATCCTGCGCGTCTTCCAGCAGGAGCTGGAGGAGGTGGAGCAGCAGGGCCGCGAACTGGACACCGAGGCGCTGGCGAGCCAGTTCGCGGAGTAGCGGCCTACTGAACCTCGCGGCTGGTCTGTTCGGACGGGTTCGGGCTGTCCGACTGTTCCCAGTCCACCTCGGGCTCGCTGGCGTAGTCGTTCGGACGCGGGACCGGTGTGCCCTCAAGGTTCGGCGGCGCGTTCCGCACGGCCGCGAGCGCCTGGAACAGATTGTCCGACGCGCCGGCCCCCTGCACCTCCGGCGAGCGGGTGCCCTGCTGTGAGGGCTGGCCCAGCTGGGTGTCCCTGACATTCTGGTCGCGCAGGCCGCGCCGGGTGCCCTCCTCGCCCGGCGCCTCCTTCTGCGGGATCGCGGTCTGCGGCTCCCGCGTCATGGTGCTGCGGCCCTCGAGGTTCTCCTTCGCGGTGATCGCTTCGTCCGGCGTACCGGGGGTGCCACGCCCGGCGGGCGGGGTGCCGGCCTCGCCCGGGATGGGCTGCCCGGGTCCCGGCTGCCGGCCGGAATAGGTTTCCGGATCGGCGGCGTTCTCCGGACTGACCTGCGGAGTCGTCGCCTGGGGCGGCATCGTCTGGGTTTGGTCCTGCTGGGCCAGGGCGGGTGCGGCGAGCAGCAGCGCCGCGAGCGCCAGGCTGGAGGCTCCGGTTCGAAGACGCATCGTCGTGTTTCCCCGTTTCGGCGTCGAGGGGACGCCGTTTATCGATGCAACAGCGGGGTGCGGGGAAACGTTGCCGCCGCCGTCCAATGCGCCCCTGCCGCCCCCTTTTCCGCCAGAACTTTCCGCCCCCGCGCGCGTAACAAAGCCGTTGAGGCCATGTTGACCACCATGCCGGGGAAACCCGTCCCCGGCAGGGAGGAACGGGCACGGTGGCCAGCAGGGTGGAGAGCGCGGAGCGTATCGCGGACGAGACTGAACTTCTGCGGGCGCGGGCCTACACCTTGATCGCGCGCCTGCTGGCGCGGCCCCCGGACGGTGAGCTGCTGGAGGGCCTCGCCGGTCTGTCCGGCGACGGGACGCCATTCGGCGCGGCCCTGGGCGATCTGGCGGCGGAGGCCGGCCGGTCGACGCCGGAGACGGCCGTGCACGAGTTCCAGGACCTGTTCATCGGGGTGACGCGGGGCGAAGTCGTCCCCTACGCCTCCTTCTACATCAGCGGATTCCTGTTCGACCGGCCGCTGGCCCGGCTACGGGCCGACATGCGCGATCTGGGCATCACCCGGGCACCCGGCGTGCCGGAGCCCGAGGACCATATCGCCAGCCTGTTCGACATGATGGCCGGCCTGATCACGGGCGAGCTTGGCGGCGGAGCAACGGACGAGACGCTGCAGGCCGCCCTGTTCAGCCGGCACATCCGGCCCTGGGCGGGCCAGTTCTTCCGGGACCTGTCCCGGGCGCCCTCGGCCCGGCTGTACCGCCCCGTGGGGGCGCTCGGCCAGGCCTTCATCGATATCGAAACCGAAGCGTTCGCCCTGACCCCGGCCTGAGAAGCCGGGCGTGGCGACGCGTACGTGTGGGGAGACCACGGATATGAGCGGAAAGACGGACAAGATCATCAAGGCCGGCGCCGGCGACACCGGGGCGGACCAGTCGCCGAACCGGCGCGCCCTTCTGAAGGGGGCCGCCCTCGCGGGGGTGGGGGCGGCCGCGTCGGTGCCACTGGCGGTCACCAGTGCGGAGGCGGCCGAAAGCCCGTCGGAGCAGATCAAGGCCCGCTACCGGGAGACCGACCACATCAAGCGCTACTACTACCTGAACCGCCTGTGAGGCCGGGTTCGGCCCTTTCCGCCATCATCGGGGTGCGCCCATGTTGACCAAGCGAAACGCCGCCACACCCGCCCGCCGCAGCCTTGGCGAGGCCTTGGGCGATGTCATTCCGGCCGGCCTGAACCGCCGGTCCTTCCTGCGCAATTCCGGCCTCGCCGCCGGCGGCATCGCGGCCCTGGCCGCCACACCGGCCGGGTTGGTGCGCAAGGCCGACGCCATGGCGAAGGGTGCGGGCCAGACCGGCGACATCGTCCTGCGCAAGAACTTCTGCAACCACTGTTCCGTCGGCTGCTGCGTCATCGCCGAGGTGCAGGACGGTGTCTGGGTCGGCCAGGAGCCGGGCTGGGAAAGCCCGATCAACCAGGGCACCCACTGCGCCAAGGGCGCTTCGGTCCGCGAACAGAGCCAGGGCGAGCGCCGGGTCAAGTACCCTCTGAAGCTGGTCGGCGGGAAATGGCAGCGGATCTCCTGGGACCAGGCGATCGACGAGATCGGCAACGAGATGCTGGCCATACGCCGGGAGTCGGGGCCGGACAGCGTCTATCTGCTGGGATCGGCCAAGTTCTCCAACGAGGCGTCGTATCTGTTCCGCAAGTTCGCGGCCTTCTGGGGCACGAACAACGTCGACCACCAGGCGCGCATCTGCCACTCGACCACCGTGGCCGGTGTCGCGAACACCTGGGGCTACGGCGCGATGACGAACAGCTACAACGACATCCAGAACTCGCGCTGCCTGCTGATCATCGGCGGCAACCCCGCCGAGGCCCACCCGGTGGCCATGCAGCACATGCTGCGGGCGAAGGAGCGGCAGCGCGCCCCCTTCATCGTGGTCGATCCGCGCTTCACCCGGACGGCGGCGCACGCCACAGACTTCGTCCGCATCCGTCCCGGCACGGACATCCCGCTGATCTGGGGCATCCTCTGGCACATCTTCGAGAACGGCTGGGAGGACAAGCCCTACATCGAGGCCCGCGTCTACGGCATGGACGAGATTCGCAAGGAGGTCGCCAAGTGGACGCCGGACGTGGTGGAGGCGGTCACCGGCGCGCCCGGCGACCAGCTCCGCCGCGTGGCCGAGATGATGGCGACCAACAGGCCGAGCACGCTGATCTGGTGCATGGGCACCACCCAGAAGACGGTCGGCACGGCCAACGTCCGCGCCTACTCCATCCTTCAGCTGGCGCTCGGCAACATCGGGGTGCCGGGCGGCGGGGCCAACATCTATCGCGGCCACTGCAACGTGCAGGGCGCCACGGACATGGGCCTGGATGTCACCAGCCTCCCCTCATACTACGGGCTGGCGGAGGGGGCCTGGCGCCACTGGGCCCGCGTCTGGGACGTGGATTACGAGTATCTGCTGTCCCGCTTCGGTCCGGAGGGCATGTCGCGGGACGACAGGAAGAAGCTGATGGAGGCCAAGGGCATCCCGACGACCCGCTGGTTCGACGGGGTCACCATGGATCCGAAGGACCTGGAGCAGCCCGACCTGATCAAGGGCATGGTCGTGTTCGGCCACGGCGGCAACACCGTGACCCGGATGCCGGACGTGCTGGAGGGGGCGCGCAAGCTCCGCCTTCTGGTGGTGGCCGACCCGCACCCGACCAGCTTCGCCACCATCGAGGGCCGGACGGACGGTACCTACATCCTGCCGATCTGCCCGCAGTACGAGACCGAAGGGTCGCGCGCGGCGTCCAACCGGTCGCTGCAGTGGGGTGAGCGGGTGATCGATCCGCTGTTCGAGTCCAAGGACGACTACACGGCGATCTACCTTCTGGCCCACAAGCTCGGATTCGCGCCGGAGCTGTTCAAGCACACCACGGTGGAGGGCACGCGCCCGTCGCCGGAGGATCTGCTGCGGGAGATCAACCGGGGTTGCCTGTCCACCGGCTACACCGGCCAGTCGCCCGAGCGCCTGAAGCTGCACGCCAAGCATCAGGCGGATTTCGACAAGATCACCATGCAGGCCACCACGGGCCCGCTGAAGGGCGAGTATTACGGCCTGCCCTGGCCGTGCTGGGGCCATCCGGAGCTGCGGCACCCCGGCAGCCCGGTGCTGTACGACACCTCCAAGCATGTCATGGAGGGTGGGGGCACCTTCCGCGCCCGTTTCGGGATCGACCGGGATGGGGTGAACCTGCTGGCGGAGGCCAGCTACTCCAAAGGCTCGGAGATCGAGGACGGCTATCCGGAATTCACCATGGCGGTGCTGCGGAAGCTGGGCTGGGACGCCGACCTGACACCCGAGGAACTGCGGGTGATCGAGCTGATCGGCGGCGAGAAGATCGACGACGTCAGCTGGGCGACCGACCTGTCGATGGGAATCATCCGCGTGGCCATGAAGCATGGCTGCCTGCCCTACGGCAACGCCAAGGCCCGCGCGGTGGCCTGGAACCTGCCGGATCCGGTGCCGGTCCACCGCGAGCCGGTCTACTCCCCGCGCCCGCAGCTTGTGCAGGAATTCCCGGCTATCGAGGACCGGCGCGATTTCCGCATGCCCTATCTGAACAGGTCGGTGCAGATGGCCGCCCTGGAACGGGACATCAAGGCCGAGTTCCCGTTGATCCTCACCTCCGGCCGGCTGGTCGAGTACGAGGGTGGGGGCGAGGAGACCCGGTCCAACCGCTGGCTGGCCGAACTGCAGCAGACCATGTTCGCCGAGGTGAACGTGGAGGATGCGGACGAGCTCGGCATCCGCGAAGGGGCCGACATCTGGGTCTACGGGCCGGAGGGCGGCAAGGCGAAGGTGAAGGCGCTGGTCACACCCCGGGTCGCCCGTGGCGTTGTGTTCATGCCGTTCCACTTCTCCGGCCACTGGCAGGGGCAGAACCAGCGCGCCCTCTATCCTGAGGGCACCGACCCGATCGTGCTGGGCGAGCCGTGCAACGGTGTGACGACCTACGGCTACGACCCGGTCACCGCCATGCAGGAAACAAAGGTCACGCTCTGCCGCGTCGAGCGGGCGTGAGGGAGGCTTAGACCATGGCCAGGATGAAGTTCCTTTGCGACGCCGAGCGCTGCATCGAATGCAACGCCTGCGTCACCGCCTGCAAGAACGAGCACGAGGTGCCCTGGGGGATGCAGCGCCGCAGGGTGATCACGCTGCAGGACGGTCAGGCCGGCGAACGGTCGATCAGCATGTCCTGCATGCACTGCACGGACGCGCCCTGCGCCGCCGTCTGCCCCGTCGACTGCTTCTACCAGACGGCCGACGGGGTGGTGCTGCACAGCAAGGATCTGTGCATCGGCTGCGGCTACTGCTTCTACGCCTGCCCGTTCGGCGCCCCGCAGTACCCGCAGACGACCAACTTCGGCGGGCGGGGCAAGATGGACAAGTGCACCTTCTGCACCGCCGGGCCGGAGGAGGATTTCTCCCCCGTCGAGTACCAGAAGTACGGCTCCAACCGGCTGGCCGAGGGCAAGCTGCCGCTCTGTTCGGAGATGTGCTCCACCCGGTCCCTCATGGCCGGCGACGGCGAGGTGCTGGAAGCCATCTACAAGGAGCGGGTGCTGCGCCGGGGCTACGGGTCCGGCGCCTGGGGCTGGTCCACGGCCTATGCCGCCGACCAGCCCGGCAACGCCTTCTCGCCGGGCCGGAGCGGCCTCGACAACGTCTGACGGACGCCCAGGGAGGACAGGAATGAAGACGCTTCCGATCCGATGGGCGGCCGTGCCGCTGCTCGTCCTCGCCCTCGCCGCGTTGTTGCTGGCCGGTCCCGTCGCCGCGCAGGAAGGCTCTCCTCCGCCGGGTGCGGGCGTCATCCCGAAGGAGCAGGTGCCGCCGGGCCTGACCCAGATTCCGGGCCCGAACTCGCCCCGGACGGCGGATGACGTGATCCTCTACATGGACGAGTCAAAGCTGGTCGGCCGGATCACGATCCCCGATCCGGCGCTGGCCACACTGGTGCAGCCGGAGGGGCGCGACTGGCGCTACTTCCGGACCCGGATCGAGAAGTGGGTCGCGGCCATCGCCATCGTCGGCATGGCGGCGGCCCTGCTGCTGTTCTTCGTCATCCGGGGCCGCATCCGGATCGAGCATGGCCGCGCGGGCCGGACGGTGCCCCGCTTCAACGGGCTGGAGCGCTTCACCCACTGGATGACGGCGCTGGCCTTCCTGGCGCTGGCGATCACGGGCCTGATCGTCACCTTCGGGCGCCCGCTGCTGATCCCGCTGATCGGGCATTCCGCCTTCACGGCGACGGCCGAGACGGCGAAATACATCCACAACTTCTCCAGCGTGCCGTTCGTGCTGGGCATCCTGCTGATGATCGTCCTGTGGATCCGGGACAACATCCCCGGCAAGGCCGACATCGACTGGATCAGGAACATGGGCGGCATGTTCAAGGGCGGGTCCACACACCCGCTGTCGGAAACCGGGCGGTTCAACGCGGGGCAGAAGGGCGTGTTCTGGTCGGTGGTGCTGGGCGGGCTGGCGCTCGCGGTCACCGGCTATCTGCTGATGGTGCCGTTCTACGTCACGGGGATCGGCGGGATGCAGATCCTGCACATCGTCCACGCCGTCCTGGGCGCGCTGATGATCGCGGGCATCCTGGCTCACATCTACATCGGCACGGTCGGCATGGAGGGCGCCTTCGAGGCCATGGGCAAGGGCGAGGTGGACGAGAACTGGGCCATCGAGCACCACCGGGGCTGGTACGAGGCGCACAAGCGCGAGCTGCCCCGGCATGGCAGCACCCACGGGCACGGCGTCAGCGCCGAGTAGGCCGGCGCCTGCCTGCGGGCGGAACGGGGAAGGGCGGCCGACTGGCCGCCCTTCTCGCGTCGCCGCTTACTCGGCGGCGGCCCGCTGATCCTCGACCAGTGGTTCGTCGGCCCGGCGTCCGGAGAAGTCGCGGCTTTCCACCGTGCCGTCCTCGCCGATCCTGGCGCTGGGCAGGATGTAGACCTGGTCGGCGTCCCTGGCGAAGAAGCCTTCCAGAACGAACCACGCCCCGACCGCGAGGCCGACGAAGGCGACGAGTGAGAAGATGAAGGCGCGCATCCGGTCCTCCCCTTGTCCTTTTCCCCATGTTCAACGCCCGGGCGGGCCGAAGGTCACAGCGTGGGCCTGAACCGAACCGTCGCTGCCGCGTTGAACTGTCGGATGCGCATCTGAGACGGGAGGGGACGGGTGATGGGACGCGGCCCTCTCCGCATCGCCGCGACGGCCGTACTGGGCCTGTCCGGGTGCGTGGCCCTGGCCGCCTGCGGCGACGGGAACGCGGTCCAGGGCAATCGGGAGGTCGCCGGCGGAGAGGCGGCCCGGGGCAAGGCCATCCTGACGGCCAACACCCATGGCTGCGGCGGCTGCCACACCATTCCCGGCATCCCGAACGCGCACGGCACCGTGGGCCCGCCGCTGCACGGCATGGCGCTCAGGGGCTATGTCGCCGGGCGGCTGCCGAACGATCCGGGCAACCTTGTCCGGTGGATATCCGGCCCACAGGAGATCGACCCGCGCAGCGCCATGCCGGACACCGGCATCACCACGGCCGAGGCGGCGCACGTCGCCGCATATCTCTACACCCTGCGGGACATCCCGAAGTGAGGGCCCGAATGAGGACACGGGCCCTTGGCGCCGTCCTGGTGAAGGGCGGGCTGGTCGGCGGGCTGGCGGGTTGCGGCGGCACGCAGTCGGCGCTGGACCCGCGCGGTCCGGCCGCCGCGACCATCGCCGATTTCTCCTGGATCCTGTTCGCGGGCGCCGCCGTCATCTTCATCGGCACCATGGCGCTGGCGGCGTACGGGGTGCTGCTGCCGGACCGGACCAAGGGGGTGCCGCCCATCCGGTTCATCCTGTGGGGTGGGTTGGTGTTCCCCGGCGTCACCCTGCTGGTCCTGACCGTGGCGACGGCGATGGTGGGCAACGCCGTCGATTTCCGCACGCACCCTGAGGAGCCGCTGCGGGTCACCGTGGTCGGCAACATGTTCTGGTGGGAGGTGGTCTATCCCGACCTGCCGGGCGGCCCGCTGGTGACGGCCAACGAGCTGCGCATCCCCGTCGGCCGGCCGGTGGAGGTGACGGTCACCACGCGCGACGTGATCCACAGCTTCTGGGTCCCGGCCCTGCATGGGAAGATGGACCTGATCCCCGGCCGGATGAACCGGATCACCCTGATCGCGTCGGAACCCGCCATCCTGCGTGGCCAGTGCGCCGAATTCTGCGGCGAGCAGCACGCCTGGATGGCGCTGTTCGTGGTGGCGCTGGACCCGGCCGAGTTCGACGGCTGGATCGCCCGGCAGCAGGCGGTGCCCGAACCGCCCGATCCGGCCGATGAACAGCTCGTGCGCGGCCGCACCGCCTTCCTGGAAGCCGGCTGCGGCACCTGCCATGTGATCCGGGGGTTGGCGGAAGGACCCTATGCGGCGGTGGGGCAGCTCGGGCCCGACTTGACCCATGTCGGCTCCCGCCTGTCGATCGGGGCCGGGGTGCTGCCCAACGGGGTCGGCCCCCTGGCCGCCTGGATCGCCGGGGTGCAGGACATCAAGTCCGGTGCGCGCATGCCGTCCTACAGCACCTTGGACGGCGAAACCCTGACCGCGCTGGCCCGCTACCTGGAGAGCCTGAAATGACCAGCGTCGAGGAGGCGCGGGCCTACGAGCCACCCCCGCCGCCGCCGTCCCCGCCGAAGCTGGCGTCGGTGTGGGCGCAGCCGAAGGGCTGGCGTCAGCTGACGGAGGTGAACAACACCTTCATCGGCGTGCTTTATGTCGGCACGGGTCTGATGTTCCTGGTCCTGGGCGGCATCCTGGCCCTGATGATCCGCTGGCATCTGGCGCAGCCGGGCGGAACCCTGCTGACGGCGGAACAGTATAACCAGGTCTTCACCCTGCACGGCACGACGATGATGTTCCTGTTCGCCGTGCCGATCATGGAGGCGAGCAGCGTCTGGCTGATGCCGCTGCAGCTGGGGGCGCGCGACCTGCCCTTCCCCCGCGTCTCCGCCTACGGGTTCTGGTGCTACCTGTTCGGCGGGCTGATGGCGTATTCCAGCATCTTCTTCTGGGTGGCACCCGACAGCGGCTGGTTCCTCTATCCGCCGCTCAGCACCGAGTACTCGCCGGGCATCAACAACGATTTCTGGCTGCTGGGCATCGGCTTCATCGAGATCTCCGCCATCGCCCAGGTGGTGGAGGTGGTGGTCGGCATCATGAAGACGCGGGCGGTCGGCATGTCGCTGGACCGGCTGCCGATCTACTCCTGGTACGTGCTGGTCACCGCCCTGATGATCGGGTTCGCCTTCCCGCCGCTGATCCTGGGCGACATCCTGATGGAGATCGAGCGGGCGGTGGACTGGCCCTTCTTCGACGCGGCGCGCGGCGGCGACCCGATCCTGTGGCAGCACCTGTTCTGGTTCTTCGGCCATCCGGAGGTCTACATCATCTTCCTGCCGGCGGCGGGGCTGGTCAGCACGATCCTGCCCACCTTCGTCCAGCGCCCGCTGGTGGGCTACACCTGGGTGGTGCTGGCGGCGGTCGCGACGGGCTTCCTCAGCTTCGGGCTGTGGGTCCACCACATGTTCACGACCGGCCTGCCGCACCTGTCCCTGAGCTTCTTCAGCGCCGCCAGCATGGCCGTGGCGATCCCGAGCGGCATCCAGGTCTTCTGCTGGATCGCCACGATCTGGACCGGACGGCCGATCCTGAAGGTGCCGTTCCTCTATGTCCTGGGGTTCCTGTTCATCTTCGTGGCGGGTGGGCTGACCGGGGTGATGGTCGCCGCAGTACCCTTCGACTGGCAGGCGCACGACAGCTACTTCGTCGTGGCGCACCTGCATTACGTGCTGATCGGCGGCATGGTGTTCCCGCTGTTCGCGGCCCTGGTCTACTACCTGCCGCTGGCGAGCGGGCGGATGCCGAACGAGACGCTGGGACGCTGGGGCTTCTGGCTGACCTTCATCGGCTTCAACGTCACCTTCTTCCCCATGCACATCCTGGGGCTGAAGGGCATGCCCCGCCGCGTCTACGACTACCCGGCGGAGATGGGCTGGAACGAGCTGAACCTGATCGCCAGCCTGGGCGCCGCCATGCTGGCGGTCGGCATCGTGGTGTTCTTCACCGACCTGTGCTGGAGCTGGTTCCGGGGCCCGAAGGCGAAGCGCAACCCGTGGAACGCCGGCACACTGGAATGGGCGACGGCCCTGCCCAGCCCCGACACGGGGTTCCGCAGCATTCCGGAGATCACCGGCCACTACCCGATCTGGGACGACCCCACGCTGCCGGAGAAGATCGACCGTGGCCGTTTCTACATGCCGGACAGCCCCCACGGCGACCGCGAGACCCTGCGGACCGGCACGGTGGACGCGCGGCCGGAGCAGATCCTGGTGCTGCCGAAGCCGACTTGGCTGCCGCTGCTTGCCGCCGTCGCCACGACCGTCTGTTTCGGGGTGGCGATCTTCAAGCTGTACTGGACATCGCTGGCCGCCGGTCTGGTCGGGCTGGCCTTCATCCTGATCTGGATGTGGCGGTCGGAGGTGCGATCGCCCGACGAGGCCCGGGACATCGGCCTGGGCGTGCGGGTGCCGACATACTCCGTCGGGCCGCGCAGCCACGCCTGGTGGGCGATGGTGCTGCTGGTGGTGATGGACTCCACGGCCTATGGCGGCCTCGTCTTCGCCTATCTGTTCATCTGGACCGTCTCCGAAAGCTGGCCGCCGGCGGGGATCGAGGCGACGCTGGACGGCGGCCTCGCCCTGGTGACGGCCGCACTCATCCTCGCCTCCTCCCTGCCCGCCGCCTTCCTCGGCAACGCTGACAGGCACCGTCGCCGCCACCTGATCGCGCTGCTGCTGGCGGCCATGCTGGCGCTGGGGATCGCGGGCGGATGGATGTCGCTGGCACTGCTGTGGGACAGCGGTCTCGACCCCAAGCGGCACGCCTACACGGCACTGGTCTGGATGATGGTGCTGTTCCCGCTCGTCCATCTCGGCATCGGGGCGGTCATGGCGGCGTTCACCCTGGTGAAGGCCTGGGTCGACCCTCCGCGCTACCGCTGGTCCCACGCTGCGCGGAACACCGGCCTGTGGTGGCAGTGGTCGGTGGCGCAGATGCTGTTCAGCCTCGCCGTCATCGTCTTCTACCCGGACCTCGCCTAGGAGGGCGCGATGGCCAATCCGCTCGCCGCCGACAACCCGATCAGCATCGTGCTCGCCCCCATCGTGTGGAGCGTCTACTTCCTGTTCGTCTACGTGCTGAACTCGGTGGCCTGCACGAAGGGGTTCGTCGGCCTGACGCTGTTCGGCTTCGGCATCGTGCCGGCCACGGTCGTGATCGCCACCCTGGTGACGCTGGCCATCATGGTCTGGCTGGCGGGGCTCGCATGGTCCCGCTTCGCGCCGGTCAGGGACACCGACGACCATGTGCATTCGGCCGACCCGGAACTCGCCCGACTGGCGCGGCGCCGGTTCATGGCGCTGGCCGGACTGCTGCAGGCGGGGCTGCACATCCTGGCCACCCTCTATGTCGGGCTGCCGGCCCTGCTGGTGCCGGAATGCTGAGGCGGCTGGCGGTGCCGGCGGCCATGCTGGCGCCGACACCGGCGGTGGCCCATTCCGGCGCCTGGATCGGACCGAACGAGCTGCCCTTCGCCTGGACGCTCGACCCCTGGGTGCTGGTGCCGCTGGGGCTGGTCTGGTGGCTGTATGGCCGGGGCCTCGCCCGGCTGTGGGGGCGCGCCGGGACCGGTCGCGGCATCCCGGTGTGGCGGGCGGGCTGCTTCGCGGCCGGCATGGCGACTCTTGTCCTGTCCCTGGTCTGGCCGTTGGACGCGCTGGGGGGGACCCTGTTCGCCGCGCACATGGCCCAGCATATGGCGCTGTTGGTGCTGGCCCCGCCACTGCTGCTGCTGGGTCGGCCGCTGGCCGCGCTGACGGCGGGCCTGCCCCGGCGCTGGCGGGGGCCGGCGGCGGGCCTGCTGCGCTGGAAGCCGCTGCGCGCCGCCTGCGGCTGGCTGGTGCGCCCGGTGCCCGCCCTGGCGGTGAACGCCCTCGTCCTCTGGGGCTGGCACGCGCCGGCCGCCTTCAACGCGGCCGTGGAGAACGACCTGATCCACGCGGCGGAACACGCCAGCTTCCTGATCGCGGGCTTCGCCTTCTGGTGGGCGGTGCTGCACCCGGCCAGGGCGGACCCGATGGCGCCCGTGGCGATCGCCCTCGCCTCGCTCGTGACCCTGATCCACAGCGGCCTGCTGGGTGCGCTGATCGCGCTGTCTCCCGTTCCGCTCTACGCCGTCTATGCCGGGCGCGGCGCGCCATGGGGCATGAGCCAGCTCGAGGATCAGGCCTTGGCCGGCCTGATCATGTGGATCCCGGCCGGCTTCGCCTATCTGGGGGCCGGACTGGGTCTGCTCGGCCTGTGGCTGCAGGGCCTTCGGGAGACAAAGAACGGCCCACCGCGACTACCCCGATCCATTGGCTGAGAAAGCGCTTCAAAACATCATGGATTTTGTCATTATGGGTAGAGCCACCATATCTTGATTCGTGGCACCCATTCTTATGGGTCCATGAACCCGGGGGTAAGCGACCATGGCGATCCGCGTACGCGAGGATTATCGCGGCCTTACCGGCCCCGAAAAGGCCGCCATCCTGATGCTCTCGCTGGGCGACGAGATCGCCAGCAAGCTCTTCTCCCTGATGGGCGACGACGAGATCAAGGAACTGTCGCAGACCATGGCCAACCTGGGCTCGGTCAGTTCCAGCATCGTCGAGCGGCTTTTCGTCGAGTTCGCGGAGCAGATCAGCAGCACCGGCTCGCTGGTCGGCACCTTCGACAGCACCGAACGCCTGCTGAAGAAGGTTCTGCCCAACGACAAGGTCGACGCGATCATGGAGGATATCCGTGGTCCCGCCGGCCGCACCATGTGGGACAAGCTCGCCAACGTGAACGAGCAGGTCCTGGCCAACTACCTGAAGAACGAATACCCGCAGACCGTCGCGGTCGTGCTGTCCAAGATCAAGCCGGACCACTCCTCACGCGTGCTGGCCCTGCTGCCGGAGAGCTTCGCGATGGAGGTCATCATGCGCATCCTGCGCATGGAATCCGTGCAGAAGGAGGTTCTGGACGACATCGAGCGCACGCTGCGCACGGAGTTCATGTCTAACCTCGCCCGCACCAACCGCCGCGACGCGCACGAGATGATGGCGGAGATCTTCAACAGCCTGGACCGCAACACCGAGGCGCGGTTCATCGCGGCCCTGGAGGAGCGCAACCGCGACAGCGCGGAGCGCATCCGCGCCCTGATGTTCACCTTCGAGGATCTGGGGAAGCTCGACCCGTCGGGCATCCAGACCATGCTGCGCAGCGTGGACAAGCAGAAGCTGACCATCGCGTTGAAGGGCGCTTCGGAGACGCTGAAGGACCTGTTCTTCACCAACATGTCGGAGCGCGCGGCCAAGATCATGCGCGAGGACATGGCGTCGCTGGGCCCGGTCCGGCTGAAGGACGTGGACGAGGCGCAGATGTACATGGTGCAGCTCGCCAAGGACATGGCCGCGCGCGGCGAGATCGTCATCTCGACCGGCAAGGGCGAGGACGAGCTGGTCTACTGACCCTTCCGTCAGGGTGCGCCCCGCACCGGACGCCCGCTCCGCCGCGAAGGGATGCGCGCGGGCGCGGCATTCCCTATCTTGGGTTTCATGACCCCTGTCCGGTCCCCCGGAACGGTGGTTCCGATCCCTTTATCCAGGCGGCGCGATGCGGACGCTGATCCAAGCCTTCGATGTTCTGGCCGACCGCGTGCGGCGGTCGGTCCGCGGCCCCGCGCCGCCGTCGGGGCCGCCTAAAGTGCCGCCGGGGACGGTGGTCTACGCCATCGGCGACATCCACGGGGAACTTAGGCTGCTGGACGACCTTCTCGACGCCATCAGGGCCGACGCCGAGCGGCTGGAACCCGCGCGGCGGGTGGTCGTCTTCCTGGGCGACTATGTCGACCGGGGGCCGGACAGCCGCGGCGTGCTGGACCGGCTGATCGGTCGCCCCCTGCCGGGGTTCGAGACGCACTTCCTCATGGGGAACCACGAGGCGGCCATGCTCGACTTCCTGGAGGACCCGGTGGCCGCCATGGGCTGGCTGCGCTTCGGCGGGCTGGAAACGCTGGGCAGCTATGGCGCCCTGGGCGCGCCGGGGACCGTGATCCCGGCCCGCTGCATGGGCTGGCGCGACGCCCTGAAGAAGGCCCTGCCACCCGCGCATCTGGATTTCCTGCGGGCGCTGAACCTGTATGTCGTCGTCGGCGACTACGCCTTCGTGCATGCGGGCATCCGGCCGGGGCGGCCGCTGGACGCCCAGGTCGCGGACGACCTGCTGTGGATGCGCGATCCGTTCCTGACCGACCGTCGCCGGCACGAGAAGGTGATCGTGCACGGCCACACCGTGGTCGACGCGCCCGAACTGCTGGAGAACCGGATCGCCGTCGACACGGGCGCCTACGCCAGCGGCGTGCTGACGGCCCTTGTGCTCAACGGGGAGGAGCGGCGGTTCCTGCAGGCGCGTCGCTGACCGCCGCCCTGGCACCATCCTCCGGCTCCTCCTCCAAACGGGGAGAACTGCGCCAGGACTGGGCGAAACCGACACCGAGCAGCAGGGCGAAGGTGATCGCCACGGCCGGGATCTGCGCACTGAAATCCACCGCCCCATGCACGCCGAGCAGGGCCGCACAGGCGAGCGCCAGGGCCGGGTGGATCTGGTCGCGCCGCCGCTGGACCAAGCCGCGCGCGCATTGGACGACGATCGTCAGGAACGCCGCATAAAGCGACAGCGCCGCCGGCAGGCCGAGGTCGACCACCATTTCCAGATGCGTGTTGTGGGCGAAATCCCAGGCATGGTCGAAGGGCAGCCCGACATCGCGGTACATGCGGAAGGCCGGGAAGAAGGCGCCGAAGCCGTGGCCGGTCCAGGGCGCGTCGCCCGCCGCGACGACGGCTTGGCGATAGAGCTGGAGTCGCGCCTCCTCCCCCACCTGTCCCGCCGTCTCCGCCAGGCGCTGGACCGTGCCCTCGCCGCTGGTGCCGACCAGCAACAGTGCGAGCGGCGCCGCGAACGCCAGGAACAGGAGCGCTGCGCGCCAGTTCAGGATGCGACCCGCCGTCGCGGCCAGGATCAGGACGACGACTCCGACGCCCGTCGCCAGAAGCGCCCCGCGCGACTGGGACAGCAGAAGGGCCGTGCCCAGGATCGCCGCCAGCACCAGGAACGGCAGGGCCCGCACCACCAGCGTGTCGACGAAGTCGCGCGGGCGCAGGGGCCGGCTGGACTGCAGCGGCCGGGCGGCCTGCAGGAACAGGGCAAGGCAGCAGAGCAGCCCCAGCCCGGCATAGGCCCCGAACGTGTTCCGGTTCACGAACGTCGCGGTGAGGCTGTCGAGATAGGCCCACTTCTCCATCCACAGGATGCGTTCGGCCCCGGAGAAATGGGCGGCGAGGCCATAGACGGCGTAGGCGGCGGCGGCCAGCGCGCAGACCAGCACGGCCGAGCGCGCGCGCGCCCGGTCCCGGCCGAGCTGCACCGCGAGCCAGAAGACGCCGCCATAGCAGAGGAGGCGCAGCACCGCCGTCCAGGTCAGCGCCGGGTCCACCGAGACGATGCCGACGACCGGCCGGTCCAGGGTGCGCGCCGCCTCCTCCCAGAGCGGGTGGTGGATGTCCGGGGGCAACGCGGCGAGCGTCTGGGCGACGGCCCAGGCGAGGGCCACCGCGACCAGGACGAGCGGAAGCGCAAGACGGCGCAACGGCACGGCCGCCCGCGCGGCCCCCCTCTGCACGCCGACGGCCCAGGCGACCAGCAGCAGACCCACCGCCAGGGCCAGCAGCGTCCAGGCGAGCGGGCGCTGGCCGCCGAGCGGAAGCGGGGCAAGGGCCACGAGCAGCAGCAGCAGCCTGAACACGAATGAATTGTCGAAGAGGAAGCCGCCGCCCACGCGCCCGTGTCCCCGATGGAGATCGCGCTTCCGGGATACCGCAGACGGCGGCCATGATCCACCGAACTAAGTCGCTGGGACAGAAAACGGTCGCGCGAGGGCTACCCCGTCCGACGCGCCGCTATTGCCTGAATGGTTGAATCCAGGCCAAATTACCTCGCGCGCGGCGCCCGACGGGAACCGGCGCCTGCAAGGTTGAGCGGGAGGTCTGGGTGATCCGTCGACATGGGTACGGCTTGGTCGCGGCCGGACAGGGCTCTGGTCCCCGCCGCGCGGGCGCTGACCGCTGATGGACCGGCACGAGAGCGGAGCCCCCACCGTCGAGGAACTGCGGCTGGGCGGGCCGGACCGGGCGCAGCCGGTGGAGGGTAGCGACTGGGCGGCCGATTTCCGGCAGACGGTCCGCTGGGCCAGCCGAGTCCTGTGGCGGGGCAAGTTCATCATCCTGGCCTGCATCCTGCTCGTGGTCGCGCCGACCTTGCTGCTGGTCAAGCAGATCACACCCCGCTTCACGGCCGAGGCGGTGCTGGTCATCGAAGCGCCCGAGACGAACGACCTGCTCACCGACCGCAACCTCGTGGTCGGGCGCCAGCGGCTGACGGACGCGGTCGTGCAGACGGAGGCGGAACTGATCTCCTCCACCCTGCTGGCGCGCCGGGTGATCGAGAAGCTTAATCTGGACCAGGACCCCGAATTCAACGCCGAGCTCCGCGAGGCACGCGCGGTCGACACCATCATCGCCTCGCTCAACCCGATGCGCTGGATCGGCACCTTGCTGCGCCCGGCCGACGGCGGTGCGGCGGATCTGAGCACCGCGGCCCGCGAGGACGTCCGAGAAGCCCGGATCATCAGGGCCTTCACGGGCCGCCTGACCGTCCTGCCGCAACGGCGGTCGCACGTCATCTCCATCCGATTCGTGTCGGAGGACCGGGAGAAGGCGGCGCGGATCGCCAACGCCGTGGCCGAGGCCTATGTGCTTGACCGGCTGGAGGCCAGCTTCGAGGACGCCCGCCGCGTGACCAACTGGCTGGGCGACCGGTTGGAAGGGCTGCGCCAGGATGTGGTCGTCGCGGAGAACGCGGTGGAGACGTTCCGCGCCACCTACAATCTGCGCCGCAGCGACGAGCGCCGGGCCACCATCAGTGACCAGCAGCTTTCGGAACTGAACTCCCGTCTCGTGCTGGCCCGCGCCGACCTGTCGCAGAAGCAGGCGCGGCTCGCCCAGGTCCGGTCGCTGTCGCGCACCCGGGGCAGCGTGGAGACGGCCAGCGACGTGCTGCAGTCCCCGCTGATCCAGCGCCTGCGCGAGCAGGAGGCGTTGAAGTCGCGCGAGGTGTCGGAGGCGCAGAAGGTTTATGGCGACCGCCATCCCCGCATCGTCGGGCTGCGGGCCGACCTGGAGGACCTCCAGCGCAACATCGCGGGCGAGATCGAGAAGATCGCGGCGTCGCTCGCCAACGAGGTGGATGTCGCCGCCGCAGGCGTGCGGTCGCTGGTATCGGAACTGGAGTCGCTGCGGCAGGAGACCACGGCCGCCGGCGCGGCAGAGGTCCGCCTGCGCGAGCTGGAGCGGCAGGCCGAGGCGACCAAGAGCCTGTATGAGTCCCTGCTGACACGGTTCAAGCGGGAAGCGGAGATGGAGCGCGCCCAGCGCGCCAACGCCCGCATCGTATCCCCCGCCGAGGTGCCGGTGGCGGCCTCGTACCCGCGCTCGCAAGCCGTCGTGGCGGTGGCGCTCGTGCTGTCCGCCCTGTTTGGGATCGTGCTGGTCTTCATCATCGACAGGCTGGACAACGCGCTGCGCTCCTCCGACGAGGTGGAGGAGTTGACGGGGCTGCCGACCATCGCGCTTGTGCCGCTGCACCGGGGCAAAGTCGACCGCCCCGTGGAGGAGCTGATGCAGCGGCCACGTTCGGCCCTGGCCGACGGGGTGCGCAACCTGCGCACGGCGCTGGAACTGGGCGTCCCGCCCGGCATCGCCCACGTGACGGTGGTGACGTCCTCCGTCCCGAAGGAGGGCAAGACCTTCGTTTCCCTCTGCCTCGCCGTGATGACGTCGAAGGTGGAGGAGAAGGTCCTGCTGATCGACGCCGACCTGCACAGGCCGCGCATCCATGCCGCACTGGGCCGCGACGAGGCCGAGGTCGGCCTCGCCAACGTGCTGGAGGGGTCGGTCACCTTCGATCAGGCCGTGCAGCGGCAGGCGGCCGGGTCCGTCGACCTGCTGCCCGCCGGCCGGAGCGGCAACATCACCGACCTGATCCAGGCGCCGCAGTTCGAGGCGCTGCTGCTGGATCTGCGCAAGCGCTACACGCGGATCGTGATCGACTCCCCACCGGTCCTGGCGGTCGCCGATTCCCGCATCCTGGCCCGGCTGGCGCACCGCGTGATCTATCTGATCCGGTGGAACGCCACGCCCCGCGACGCGGTGCGCAACGGGCTGAAGCTGCTGCGGCAGGCGGGCGTCGTGCCCTATGGCATCGTGCTGTCGCAGGTGAACCAGTCCAAGCACGTGGGCTACGGCTACGGCGACTACGGTCAGTATTATGGACGCTACCGCGACTATTACGGCAGCTGACGCGCGCGGGCGGCCCGGCCACCGCCCATCCCACCGCGCGGCGGCGCTCGTGGCGGGCGTGATCGGGCTGGTCCTGCTGGGGCTGGCGGCACCCCGCGTCATCGCCGCGGCGCTGGCGCTGCCGTCCCGGTCGGTCCTGTGGGATCTGTACAGCGGGGTGGAGGTTCCGGTGGAGCGGATCCGGGCGGCCGAGGCGGCACTGGCCGCCGCCGGCCGCTGGAGCGCTTCGGGCGAGCTGGAGCTCGATCGGGGCTTCCTGCTGCTGCGGGCGGCGGTGCGCACACCGGTCGACGGTGCCGCCCCCCTCTATGAGGCGGCGGAACGGGCGACGGTGGACGGCCTCGCCCTGGCGCCGGGCAACCCCGGCGCCTGGCTGCGCCTCGCTTGGCTGCGGGAGCGGCGGGGCGACATGGCGGGCGCCGTCGCCGCCCTGCGCATGTCCTTCCTGACGGGCTCGTTCGAGCCGGTGATCATGGTCGACAGGTTGACCCTGGCGCTGCGTCTGCGCCCGTACATGGATGCGGAGATGGAGGCGCTGCTGCGCCGCCAGATCCGGCAGACCTGGGTGATCCGGCCCGGCCCGGTGATGGAGCTGGGCGCCCAGCCTGAAACGGCCGCCTTGGTGGCCGGGGCGCTGGCGGAGCTGACGGGTCTCGAGATGGAGCGGCATGTCCGGATGCACGGGCAGCCGCAGGTTCGACCCGGCCCGAACTAAGCGCGCCGGCGCGCCGCGCCGGCCATGGCCTCGCTATAGATGCTCAGCAATGCGTCGTGGTTCGCGGACGGCGAATAGAGCCGCCCGGCGCGGGCCCTTCCATCAGCCCCCATGGCTCGCATCGCCTCCGGGTTCTCCCATGCCCAGGTCACCCTGGCGCGCAGTTCATCGACGTTCCCGGCGGTGAAGAGGAGTCCATTCGTTTCATGGCTGACGAGCTCCCCCATCGCGCCGAGGCGGCTGGCGATGACGGGCAATCCGGCGGACATCGCTTCGATGATGACCAGGCCGAACGTCTCGAACCATTCGGACGGAACGATCAGAAAGCGTGACCTCCGCATCAGCGCGGGAATGTCCCGTCTGTCGAGCTGCCCGCAGTACTCGACCCAAGGGTTCCCCTCGGCCCGCACGGCATCGGCCAGCGGCCCGGAGCCGACGATCCTCAGGGGAACCGTGAGGCCGCGCCACGCTTCCAGCAGGGTCGTCACGCCCTTCTCCTTGACGAGCCGTCCGACATAGAGAGCGCCAAGGTCGCGCGGCCCCTTGGCAGGATGGTCGAGGTCGAGGTTGACGAAGTGCGGCTTCACCCTGACCGATTCAGGCCTGAGCCCCCCTTCGATGAACTTCTCCCGCGCGAACGCGGTGGGCGCGATGTACAGATCGACCCGTTTGTTCCAGGTCCCCATCCACCAATTCGCCTGGAACGCGGTGGCGACGGCGGCGGAACCGGCGGCCGATCCGCGGTAACAGCGATGCCTGACGCCCTGGATCGGGACTTGACCGACACAGGCCTCACAGACCTTCCCATCCCTGTAGAGATTGGCGCTGAGACACAGAAGCCTGTAATTGTGAAGTGTCTGAACAACGGGGATGCGCGCTGCATTGCAGGCGTTGTAAATAGACGGACTGATGACAGGGAATAGATTATGCGCGTGAACGACATCGGGTCCGAAATCCGCGATCGACTTCTCAAAAGCGGCCCTGGTTGACGGGTTGTATGCCGCCGTCAGAGCGGCGCCCACATTTCCCGCCAAACCACGGATATCCTCGTTCTGTCGCGTGAAGACGTCCACCGCGTGACCGAACCGCAGCAGCAGGTCACGCTCCGCCTCCAGGACAACGTCCTCCCCGCCAGGGTTCATGTAACGGTTATGGACCAGCAGGATGCGGAGACGCGGCCGCATTGGGCTGGCCGTCATGGCTTGATGGCCAGCATGCGCAGGGCGCCGTCGATCCGCAGTTTCTGCATCAGCCAGTGGATCATTCTTCGCCCAGGCGTCACTCCGGGATACCTGAACCGCCAGAACAGGCGGCGCGGGGAGGTGAAGCCGGACCGTTCCAGGACGCCCGCCAGACCGCTCGGGGTGTAGATGGCGACATGGCCCTGATTCCGCACCGCGCTCCATCGCGGTCCAAGCAATCTCGCGGCGAGGCCCTTGGGATTTGGCGTGGTCATGAAGATCCACCCGCCCGGTCGCAGGCGCGACGCCAGCGCCTCCAGGACAGGAACCGGCGCGGTGAGATGCTCGATCACCTCGGTCATGACGATGCCGTCGAGCATCAGGTCCGGCGGCAAATCGGCCAAGGAGGGATATGGCTCATGCCCTCTCGCACGCAGGTACTCATGTCCGAAAGGCTCGATGGAGATGGGGGTCGCCCTCATTTCCCGAAGCGCTGTCGACACCGCCCCCCGGCCGGCTCCGAAATCCATGATCCTTAGTCCGGAGAAATCCGCCAGTCGCAACTCAATCAATAGGTTTTCCAGCAGCTGTTGGGCGATCTCGGCGCTGGTCGCACCGGTCTCATCGCAGAACTCGTCGGCCTGGGACCAGGATTTGCGATAGAGAAGCTCCAGTGCGCCGTCGTCCGGCATTGGATCACGAAGTAGCAATCCGCAATCGGGACATCCCACAAACCTCGGTTCGGCGAGCCTGAGGGGCATCGCACCTTTCCAGGAACACGCGGGGCAAGACTTGGGTTGGCCCCCGACATCGGCCGTGCTGGATGGGTGTGCCATTCTCTCTGTCGCGCCTGATGCTAACGGAACCAATGGTCAACGAAGCTTGCTCGGCGTCCTGGTGTGTTCGACAGGGTAACCGAACGACGCGTCGTTGGCGAAGTGCTTCGGCACAGTTTCGCGAACAAGCATGGAAATCGGTCTTCCAAATCCTGGGTCAGCGTCGCACCAGGACTTTGGCGAGTTTGGAGGGGGCGAGCAGCTGTGCCGATCGCGGATCGGTCAGGTCGATGGTTGCGTATCTCCATCCCAGGACAAGGGCGGCGACGAAATGGACCCATAGGATGAAATGGAGCGGCCACAGGCCTGGCACCGAGGGCGATCGCCCGGCGAACATGACGATGCTTGCCGTCACCATCCCCACAGCCATCAATATTGCAAGCATGGCGGCGGCGTGCGCATGCCCCTGCGCCATCAATCCATACGTGATGGGCGAGGCGAGAAGTATTGGAATGAGTAAAATCAGAAAATCCTGAAACAAATTGACCGCGAAGGGGAAATCCGGCCCAAGTAGAATTGGAATAAATACCGGCGTTAGCACGTACAATATCGAGGTTAATACCGCCGACAGGACGGCCGAATATAATATAAGTGAAACAGTAGCCTTCTTCGCATCTTCTGGGTCGATGATGAAAAGCCTAGCCTGGATAGGATACAGAACCTGATAAAGCAACTGCAGAATACCGCTGATCCCCAGGAACAGCCGCAAGCAAGCGGCCATGTGGCCCGTCACTTCCGCGGTACTCATGCGCCCCGCCGCCAGAATCGGCATCATCCAGCCGAGGGTGTGGAGCAACGCGACGCAGCCAAGAACCAACGAATCCTGTGACGGCTTCTTGAGCAAGCCGACATCGTCGGTGACCGGCCCGAGCCGCAGGCGCCCAATGACGAGGGCAGTCGCGGCCCCGATCGCTTCCGCCAGGGGAATACTGAGCGGGTGCCGCCACAGGGACAGCGCGCCCCAGAGAGCCAACAACGTTATGACCGCTTGAACGGCCCGCACGGCCAGGACATCGCCAGGACGCCTCAATCCCCTGAAGGCCCATGTCAAGCCCATGGCCGACAGGATGGAGGCCGCCGTCTGGGCCGCGAGCTGGGCGATCGCCTCCGCTGTGGAATACCCCGTGAGGAGAAGGCCGCCGAAAAGAAACGGCACGCTCAGAAGCATCAGGGAAAGCTTGTGGCGCGTCAGCGCCGATATGGTCGAGTGACTTTGGCGGTCCAGGGGGTCCAGGGCGGCGACCGCGCGCATGCCCGCGAGATCGACCCCGCCCTGTACAAACGCCAAAGCGATGGCGGTCAGTGACCATGCGATCCCAACCAGAGCCAACGCCTCGACGCCCAGAGCCTGCGCCGCCAGGACGATGGTCAGGAGTTGCGCGACACGGAGACCGCCCTCGCCCACGCCGGTCGCCGCCAGTTCCAGCAGGATGTGGCGGCCCTGGGAGGACCTGGAGCGTTCGGCGCTCACTTGCGGGCGCCCATGTCGCTTACAATCATCATGCCGCGCTCCGGAATTCCAGATGCGGCGAAACTGGCTGTTGATGTGTGGCGAGTGCCTGTCTCTCCAGAGCTAGGACTGCGAGACCGAAGCCGAAGATTGACCAGAACCAAATCCCACCCTGCGGGCCCTCAAGATAAACGTCGAATGTTCCGTTCACGATCGATGCGACGGCGTAACAGAGCACCCACAAATTCAAGCGCGCCCATCCATCGGCACCATGACTCTTCATGCGAACCGTGTTCAGAACGAGGGACATGCCGAACACGACAAGTAATGCCGTCCAGAGCAACAAGCCCGGAACGCCCGCCCGGGCCAGATAGGTCAGATGCCCATTGTGCGGGCTGCGCAGGCTGTTGTTGATATGGTCGGTCTGGTAGCCGTCGGAGTCGGCGAGGTTGATGCCGAAACCTTTGCCCGTCCAGAAGTACTCGCCCGTCACCGTGTAATCGATGATGTCGCCCCACCAGCGCAGGCGCCATTCGATCGTGTTGCCGAGATCAGCGGTATCGATACCGCCACGCGTGGCCGCACCCCGGTCGATGATGCTGGTCGTGTTCGCGATGATCTGAGCGGCGGAGATGTCCCGCCTTTCCTGGTCGATTCTGATATCGAGGGCGACCATCACCCAAAGCACCAGTACTATTCCACCTGCGAAGGTAATCAGCAGACGCCTATGGATGCCCATGATGAAGAGAACGCCGAATGCCGCGATCATTGCCAGCAAGGCTCCGCGGCCGTGTGCGGCAACGTAGATCGCCAGGACGACCCATACTGACCAGAAGAATATGGAGACCAGTTGCGCCCTGGTGCCGAATATCCTGTCCGAATGCAATCTCAACAGGAAGAATGCGGCGGCGCCAGCGAGGTGAACCCCGATATCGCCCGGCTTGAGCCAAAGCCCAACCCCCTCATCCGCCGCATCCAATTGGCCGGGATCACCGGTCAGGGCTATCACCAGAAGCATCATGGGCAGGGCGATGACCACCGCGTGCTGATACGTCCGAACCACTCCGATCACCAGTTTCGGGCTGGTCAGGCACGCCGCGATCAGCAGGGCGAAGGCCGCATAGCCGTAGAGCACCGCGTCGCGCAGGGCGTCCAGTCCGAACTCGCCGAGATAGGGCAGGGTCTGAATCAGGCACCAGACGATCAGGGCGCCGATCAGCCAGACGATCCGCGACTGGAACAGGGGTCGGAACTGCGGCGACACCAGGAAGAGCAGGACGGCCGCCCCCAGCGCGATCTCGCCGATGAACAGCGGCGGCACGCCCAGATAGGCGAAGCCGCGCCCGCCGATGGCATAGCCGAACAGCAGGAGGCCGATGACGCAGAGGCAGAGAAGGCGCGCGCGGCTCATGTCAAAGTCCGTCCGGCGGAGGGTCGATCGCGGGCCGGCGGCACCCGCCGCCCGGCGCCCGGGGCCGCGCCCGCGTCAGAACCGCCGCTCCAGCACGCGGACGATGTCGCCGGGGATGATCGGCGTCAGCTCCGAGGCGCGGTACTCGCGCTGGACCCCGTCGACCACGCGAACCAGGACCACCTCGCCGACGATGGCGCGGTAGTCGTAGCCGCCCGCCCGCGCGACGGCGCTCAGCACCGTCATGCCGGAGGAGTACTGGAACTCTCCGGGCTGCCGCACCTCGCCCAGCACGTAGAAGGGCCGGAAGGTCTGCACCTCCGTCGCCACGGCGGGGGACTGCAACAGCCCCTCGCGCTTCAGCACGTCCTCGATCCGCCGGGCGAGCACCTTGGCGGTGATCCCGCTGGCGGGGACGTTGCCGACCAGGGGAATGGAGATGTTTCCCTGGGGATCGAGGGTGAAGTCCCCCGAGAGGTTCGGCTCGTTGAAGACGGTGACGCGGACGCGATTGCCGGGCTCCAGCAGATAGCCCTGGATCGATTCCGTCGTCATCGGCGCGCGCTCGGCCGGGAAGGTGCCGACCGTCCGGCCGCAGCCCGCCAGCGGCACGGCCAGGGCGGCGAGAAGGGCGACCGGCAGGAACGATTTCGACAGAAGCGGTTTCGAAAGGGGCTTCATCCCGGATCCCACGCGCTGGACCTGTTTCGCGGAGGAAGCTTCGACGAAAGCGGTACCCCCGACCATTCCGGTCAACATAGGAGGGCCCAATTTCGGTTGCAACAAGGGTGGCTGTGAAATACCCGCGACCATGGTCGGGCGCGCGTTCCCGAGCCCGGCTTCGCCCTTTGATCGAAACCCCGCGCACGAATTCGAGGCACCGGACTTGTCCGAACGGTGAAATTGGCGCATGATCGACTGATCGGAATTTCCAGGGATGCGCCGTCATGGTCCGCGTGGGTGCCCTCGTCGCCGTTCTCCTCGCCGCGACCGCGTTGCAGGCGCCGGTTCCCGCCTTCGCACAGCAGGGGCAGCAGGCCTCTGGCATCAATGCCCTGCCGCCGGCGCTCAGGGCCGCCGTGCTGTCGGGCAACGCAAGCTCGGTGCAGCAGGCGATCAATGTGCTGAGCGCCGGCAACCCGCAGCGGGCCGGCCAGCTGGCGGCGCAGGTCGTCGCGGCGGCGGAGCAGCTGGTGCAGACCAACCCACAGGCGGCCATCACCGTGGCGGGCGCCGCGGTGGAGATTGTCCGCAACGCGCCTGTGCAGGCATCGGCCCCGCAGCAGACGCAGGACGTGGTGACCATCGCCGCCCGCATCTTCGTGGCGCCGGCGGTGCAGCAGGTGGCGCCGACCGCAGCGGCCTCCGTGGCCGCGGCCGCGATCTCGGTCGCGACGGCGACGAACAACCCGGCCGTTGTGGCCAGCGTTGCGAGCGCGGCCGTGTCCACGGCCGAGCGCATCGTGCAGATCGCCCCGGCCGCCGCCGTGCAGCTTGCCGCGTCGGCCGTGCAGGCGGTATCGGCGCAGACGGTGAGCCAGGCGGCCCCGCAACAGACGATGACGGTCGCGACCACGGCGGCCAGGATCATCGTCCAGCCCACCGCCCAGCAGGCCGCCCCCTCGGCTGCTGCCGGCATCGCGGTGGCCGTGACACAGGTCGTCTCCACCCCGGCCGTTTACAATGCTGCACCGCAGGCGGCCATCTCCGCCATGGCGAACGCCTATTCGGCGGCGACGTCGACGACCGTCCAGGCGGCTGCCCCGCAGGCGGCGCAGACGGTGACCCAGACCTTGAACCAGGCGAGCACGTCGACGTCGCTGAACCAGTCGAATCCGACGAACGCCTCGCAGGTCAACGCGATCCTCGCCCGGAACAACCCGCAGCAGGCGAGCAATCCGCAGAACAACAATAGTAACAACAACAACAATAACAACAATAATAATAACAACAACAATAATCAGCAGGCCAACAACCCGCCCCCGACCGAACAGCCCCCCCGCTTCACCGCCAGCCCCACCTGAGCGGATAGACCGCCCACTGGACAGCGCGGAGCGACAGCCTTACCTCCGCCGGCGATTGCCGCCCGATTCCATTGACGGGCAAAACATGCGTGCGGCCTTGCAAGAGAGTTGCGCGGCCGCGTCAGAAAATTTCGATCCGTGGAATTCGTTGGCTCTTTCTTAATCAGTTGAAGCAATAACGGGTGGCTGCTAGCATTGTTGGTAATACAAATGGCTAGCTCATACGACCCGGTGACGCCGATGCCTTCAGGCCAAGCTTCTTTCGCCCCCGTCACCGAAGATGCGGTTCGCAGCCGATCAGCGGGGGGCGGAAGAACCGGCCTCCTGTGCGCCACGGCTGCGCTGGCCCTGCTCACGGTCCCGGCCCAGGCCCAGACAACCGCCGGCACCAACGACCAGCGCGGTGCCGCCATCGTCAAGGAGGCGGACCCCGCGGCCGACCGCTCGGGCGAAAGGGACCCGCAGCGGGTCGACGAGGCGTTCCAGCCGAAGGGGATCGAGATCGGGCAGTTCCTGCTGTTCCCCCAGATCGAAGTGACGCAGTCCTACAACACCAACGTCTTCGCGGCGTCCACCGACGTCCGCGGCGACTTCATCACCCGAGTCGTCCCGGAGTTCCGGCTGCGCTCCCGCTTCCCGGTGCATGAGCTGAACCTGCTCGCACGGGCCGACCAGTTCTTCTATTGGGAATACACGGACGACAACCACCTGGACGCCACGTTCCAGGCCGACGGGCGCTACGATTTCACGCGCGAGTGGGAAGCCAGGGCGACCGTGGACGTCAGCCAGCTGTTCGAAGACAGGGGCAGCCCCGACGCCGTCGGCGGGCAGTCGCCGACCCGGTCGCGCAGCGTCACCGGCAATCTCGAGACCAAGGCGCAGCTCGGATTATGGACGGTGTCTGCCGAAGCCGGTGCCGCCCGTCGCGTGTTCCGCGATGTCGAGGCGGCGAATGGGCAGATCATCAACAACGACGACCGCGACCGGGACGAGTTCCGCGTCGGCGGCCGGGTCGGCTACGAGGTGTCGCGCGGCTATGCCGCCATCGCCGCGGCCAGCGCCAACTGGCGCGACTACGACGATGCGGTCGACGACCAGGGCTTCAACCGGTCCAGCGACGGCTACCGGATCGAGGGCGGCATCGGCATCGATATCAGCCAGCTGATCCGCGGCGATTTCCTGGTCGGATATTTCGAACAGGACTATGAGGACGCGCGCCTCCAGAATCCCGAAGGCTTGTCGCTGCGCGCCTCCTTCAATTGGACGCCGAGCCGCCTGACGGTGGTGGTGCCCAGTCTTGAACGCTCGGTGCAGGAGACGACGACGCTGAACGCGTCGGGCCTCGTCCGAACCGCCGCCAACATCCTCGTCCGGCACGAGCTGGCGCGGAACGTCGTGCTGACGGCGACCGGCAGCATCGGTCGGGAGGATTTCGATGGCGCCGGGCAGCGCAACTGGACCTACGAGGGCCGCCTGCGCGCCATCTGGGCGCTGGCGCCGGAGTACTTCGTGGGCGGCGAGATCGGCTATCGCGAGCGGACCTCCAACATCGCCTCGTCGGCTTTCGACCAGACGGTCGTGCTCGTCCGGTTCGGCCTGCGCATGTGAGCGGCGCGCGGTCCGCAGCCCGACCGTACGCAGTCCGACCGTACGCCGTCAAACCGCGCGCACGGCCAGCGCAATGGCCCCGGCGCCGCAAGGGTGCCGGCGGCTCGGGTGATGTCGGTACGGGTGATCGCGCGACTATGACTCTATCCGCGGAAGAGGATCGGCCGAACGTCAAGGGTCCGGACCTGCCGGGCGGCTCGGGCCACGGCGGCGTGGACGCGAGCGATCACTGCGCCGGCCCTTTGGGGGGGCATGCGCGCGAGGCGGAAGGCCCCCCTCTCCTGCGGAACGCCGGCCGAAGGGGTTCACTTCGGTCGGCGCTGATCCTCCTGGTCGGCGACACGCTGCTGCTGCAGGTGGTCGTGATCCTGGCGATCCTTCTGCGCGCGGCGCTGGTCCCGTGGCTCCCCATCGAAATCCACCCCGAGACCTTCCTCGGCATTCATCTCGCCGTCCTTTTCCTGCCCGTCGTGTTCCTGGTGACCGGCGCCTATCCAGGGTATGGCCGCACGCCGGTGGAACGCCTGCGGGACAGGGTGACGATCACGGCCCTGTGCTTCGGCGGCATGTTGCTGTTCGACCATGTCGCCCAGGGCGGACAATGGTCGCGCGGCATCCTGCTGATCGCCGGCGTCATCGCCGTCTTCGCCGTGCCGGGATGGGATGCGGTCGCCCGGGGGCTGCTGATCCGCGCCGGAGCATGGGGGGTGCCGATCGCCGTGCTGGGGCCCGAGGACCGGCGTGCGGCCCTGGTGGCTTCGCTGCGGCGCACCCCCGATCTTGGCTGGATTCCCGCCGTGGAGGCGGAGCTTCCCACGCTTGGCACCCGGGGCGCCCCGGCGGTGGACCTTGCCCTGATCACGGCGCCGGAAGGGACGCTGAAGCGCTTCTCCTGGGATTCGGGCCTGCCTTACCGCCGCGTCGTGTTGGTGACCGATCTGGAGGAGGCGCAGAGCCTCTGGGCCAGTGTCCGGGACGTGGGCGGACGGCTTGGTCTGGAGATCCAGCAGAACCTGCTGGTGCCCGCGAACCGTCTGGTGAAGCGGGTCCTCGACCTCGCGCTGACCACATCGATCCTGCCCTTCGCCTTCCTTGTCTGCCTGCCGTTCGCGCTGGCCCTGGTCGCGCTGTCGCCCGGGCCGGTCTTTTTCACGCAGGTCCGCCATGGGCTGGACGGGCGGCCGTTCCGGA
This sequence comes from Rhodospirillaceae bacterium, assembly GCA_029267445.1. Lineage (GTDB taxonomy): Bacteria > Pseudomonadota > Alphaproteobacteria > Azospirillales > Azospirillaceae > JAJUIU01. The sequence continues at coordinate 15,789 of JAJUIU010000011.1, read as the reverse complement.
TGATCAAGCTGCGCACCATGCATCCGGACGCCGAAGCCCGGCTGGAGGAACTTCTGGCGGCCTCCACGAGCCTGCGGGAGGAATGGCAGGCCGGCATGAAGCTGCGCCACGACCCCCGGCTGGTGCCGGGTGTGGGCCACTTGATGCGCCGCTTCAGCATCGACGAGCTGCCGCAGTTGCTGAACGTGATGGCCGGGCATATGAGCCTGGTCGGCCCCCGCCCCCTGCCCGATTATCACCTCGCCGCCCTCGCCCCCGCCACGCGGCAGGTCCGCAGCAAGGTGCGTCCGGGGATCACGGGCCTTTGGCAGGTGTCGGGGCGCAGCGCTTGCACCCTGGCCGACCAGCAGCGGCTGGACACCTACTATGTCCGGAACTGGTCGCTGTGGCTGGACATCCACATCCTGGCCCGGACGGCGTTCGAGGTCCTCAAGGGCCGCGGATCATGGTGAGGGGCGGCCCGCCGGGACCCGATCGTTCCCGCTCGATGGACATCCAAGCCATCGGCCGCCGCAAGCGGCGCCGGTCCAGGGGCATGGCCTGCCTGTCCCTTCGCACCGGACCGTCGACTGCCAGGTTCACCGATCCATGCCGCTAGGGTCTCCGATGCCACACCGCTTCCGCGCCAGGAGCGAGGATGGACTTGAGTTCTTCAGTGTCCTGGGCGTCGGGATATCGGCCACGACCCTGTCCGACTCCTGCGACCGCATCCTGCGCTGGGTCGCGGAGCGCCACCGTACCTATGTCACGGTGACCAGCATGCACGGGATCATGGAGGCGCGGAAAAGCCCGGCCCTTCGGCGCATCTTCGGGGAAGCCGGCTTGGTGACACCGGACGGAATGCCGCTCGTCTACATCGGGCGCAGCAGGGGCTTTCACCTCGACCGCACCTACGGCCCCGACCTGATGATGAAGGTGCTCCAGGAAACCCGGCATGGCGAGGTCGGGCACTTTCTATACGGGGGCGACGAAGGGGTCGCGGACCTGCTGAGCGAACGGATCCGGGCCCGGTATCCAGGCATCCGGATAGAGGGCACCTACTGCCCCCCCTTCCGTCCGCTGACCGAGATCGAGAAGGCTGACGTCGCGCGGACCATCAACCAATCGGGAGCCGAGATCGTCTGGGTGGGTATCTCCACCCCCAAGCAGGAGCATTGGATGGCTGAAATGCGCCCGCTCTTGAACGCGCCTGTCCTGATTGGTGTCGGCGCGGCGTTCGACTTCCATACCGGTCTTAAGAAGATGGCACCACGGTGGATGCAGCGGGCCGCTCTGGAATGGCTGTTCCGGCTCTGCTCCGAGCCGCGGCGCCTTTGGCGACGTTACCTGTTCGGGGTGCCGCGCTTCCTCGTTCTGGTGGTTCTTGAAAGCGTCGGCTTTCTGCGCCGCCCTCCATTCCAAGGTTAGGCGCAAGCGCCGCTTGGACGCCTGATCGGTTCACTGCCGTTCCGCTCCGGGCGGCGGGCGGATCATCGTGCTGGACCCAGCGGTCAGCCGTCGTCCCGCCGCGCCCGATATCCGCGTGCGGCGCGCGCCAGCAGCATCGCCGGACGCAGCACGGGATAGAGCCAGTCCAGCCGGTCGGGCAGTGGGAAGGCGTCCCGGTCCGCCGGACTGCGGAACAGGATCGCCAGTTCCTCCACCACGCTGGCGGCGTCCGGGCACAGCAGCAGGTGCGCCCGCCGCTCCATCCAATGCTCGCCGAGCCAGGGCGGGACAAGTCCGGGCCGTCGGTCCGCCCTGCGCTCGTTCCAGGCCAGGACGGTCGCGTCGATCGCCGCCGCCCGGCGGGAGGCGCGCCACGCAGCGACGTGGTCGGGTGACAGCGGCAGTCCGATCAGGCGGTGCGCCAGTACCAGGGTGTGCAGCATCGCCGGCAGGGCCCGGTCGCGCCGGGCCCGGTCCAGCGCACCCTCCACGGCGCCTTCGCCCCGCAGCAGCAGCGCGATGTCGGCCAGCCAGCGCAGCTTCTGCCAGCCGTGATGAATGCCGTGCAGGGCCAGGAACACGGCGTTGCGGTCGCGCGGCAAGGTGTGCAGCTCGGCATCGTCCGCGCGCAGGGTCTCACGCTCCGCCCAAAGATCGGCGAAGCGCCAATCGAGCAGTCGCCGGTTCCGCAGCGGGCGCCAATGCAGCTCGACCGCCACGCCGTCCGGGCCGAGATAAATCGCGTCCTTGGTCAGCCGCGTCAGCCGCCGCACGTCGATCCGGCTGGCGGGGCGGAACCCCAGCGCCTCAAGCACCCGCCCGGCCTGTTCGGCCCGCTCCGGAGCGACGAGCAGGTCGATGTCGACGGCCGGCCTGAGATCGGCCGCACCGTACAGCTGGAGGGAAAGAGCCAGCCCCTTCAGCACAAGCGCCTCGACACCCTTCTCGGCCAGGGCGCCCAGCAGCCGGCGCAGCGCCGCGCGCTGCCGCAGGGTGGCGAGGGTGCAGCGCCGCCGGGCCTCGCGCAGCGCGTCGGTCACAGCGTCGGGATCGGCTTCCGCGAGGTATGCGTGCAGGGCGGGGACAAGGCTGTGCCGCTGGGCCGCCGCCAGCGCCGCCGGCTCGATGGGTGAACGGGACGGAGGGGGCGCATCGCCGCCCGTGCCGCATGGCCAGCGCGCCGCCGCGAGCAGCAGCGACGCCTCCGGCCCGGGCGGCAGCAGCGGGGGCAGCCGGTCGGAACCGGTGTGAAGCGGTATCCGATCCAAGGCGTGCGGACCCCGTGACGAAGGCGAAACACGCGCGGATGATAGGCTGTCGGGGGCCCGGCGTCATCCCGCCGCGACGCCGCCGTTGAATCGGAGGGTGCCGGCACGCGCCATGGTCGGCGGCCGTTGCGCCCGCGCCGCGCATCCGGAACAATGCGCGCGACAGTCGGCGCCGCCTCGGAATGACCGGGGCCGTCAGCAGCGGATCGATGCCTTGGCACCCCATTCCGGTCACCTGGACGGCGCTCCGCCCGCGACACCGGCCGCCCTCGCCCGCCGCTTCCTCCGCCTCATCGCGGACGAAGCCGGGGGGCGCCGGATCGGCGGCCTTCTCGGGCTGACGGCTGCCGCCACGGCGGCGGAGGGGATCGGCATTCTGATGCTGATCCCGCTGCTTTCCGCACTCGGCCTCGGCGGCGGCGCGGCGGAGCCCGTGGGCATGGCCCCGCTGGCGGGAGCCCTCGGCCTCTATCTCCTGATCGTCGCGGCGGCCGCCGCCCTTCTTGCCGGGCGGAGCGTGGCCGCGGCGACCCTGCGCACACGGCTGCTGGACGGCCTGCGGTCCCGCCTGCACGCGGCGGCGCTGGCGATGTCCTGGCCGGATTTCCAGAGCCTGCGCGGATCGGACCTGAAGGAGATCATGACGGTCGAGGTCGGCCGCATGGGTATCGTCTTCGAATCGGTGATGACGCTGCTCGTGGCGCTGATGCTGGTGCCCACCATGCTCGTGGTGGCGCTGGTCCTGTCACCGGGGCTGACGCTGCTGACGCTGGCGCTGGCCGGCCTCGCCCTTGTGGCGACGCGGCGGCTGGGCCGGCTTTCCTTCGCCCTGGGCCGGCGGCAGGGCGAGGCGTCGCGCGCGATGATGGCCGACCTCGCCGACGATCTCGCCGGTCTCAGGGTGATCAAGGCGTTCGGCGCCGAGCGGGCGCGCGCCGGCCTGATGGAGCGGCACTTCGCGGCCCTGCGCGCGGCCCAGATCGACCATGTTCGGATGCAGGCGCTGGAGAAGGCGGCGCTGCAGGTGGCGGCGGCGGTGACCGTGGCCGTGGCCCTGCTGGCCGCAGTGACCGTCATGGGCCTGTCGCTGGCCGAGGCGGCGGCCCTGATCCTGGCATTCGGGCGGCTGAGCCAGACCCTGCTGCGCGCCCTGACGCACTGGCGGCGGATGACGGCGTCCCTGCCCGCCCTGGAGGCTTACGAGCGGGCGCTGGCGCGCTGCCGCGCGGCGGCGGAGCCGGAACCGGCGGAGGCGGCGCCGGAGCCCGTCGGTGAGATCCGGCTGGAGGGGGTGGCGGTGCGGTTCGCCGATGGGCGCGCGGGCCTGCGCGGGGTGGACGCGGTCATTCCCGTGGGCCGGGTCACGGCCCTGATCGGGCCGACGGGTGCCGGCAAATCGACACTGGCCGATCTGGTCGCGGGGCTTGCGTCCCCCACGGAGGGTGCCGTCGCGATCGACGGCGTGCCCCTGTCGGCCGGGCTGCGCCGGGCGTGGCGCCGGCGGGTCGGGCTGGTGCCGCAGGACCCGTTCCTGTTCCACGACACGATCCGGGCGAACCTGCTGCTGGCCCGGCCGGAGGCGGACGAGGCGGCGCTGCGCGCGGCCCTGGAGGAGGCGGCGGGGCTCGCCTTCGTCGACCGTCTGCCGCGCGGGCTGGACACGGTCGTCGGCGACCGGGGCATGGCGCTGTCGGGCGGGGAGCGCCAGCGGGTGGCGCTGGCCCGGGCACTGCTGCGCCGCCCGTCGCTGCTGGTGCTGGACGAGGCGACGGCCTCGCTCGACCAGGAGACGGAGGGGCTGGTGGCCGCGACCCTGGATCGGCTGCGTGGCCGGGCGACGGTGCTGGTGGTGGCCCACCGGCCGGCCACGGTGCGCCACGCCGACCATGTCATCCTGCTGGAGGAGGGGCGGGTTGCGGCGGCGGGCGACTGGCCGGCCGTGCGCCGCGCCGCGGGCGCCCGTCTCGCCGAGCTCGGCATGCTCGACCCGGCGCAGGAGGGTCGGCCGGCGGCTCCGGTCAGCCCCTTCCCCTCCGGATAGGCGGGGACGCGCGGTGGACGGGCGACCCGCGCCGGTGGTGTTGAACGCGCCGTCCGGACCGGGTTGGCGCTTTCACGCCACGGCTTTATCCACTAAGAATGGGCCGTGGTCCTGTCGGCGGCGACGGGACGACGGGGCCGTTCCAGGGTGCTTCACGATGGTGACGATCGACACCGTGCTCGTCCGGACGGATCATTGCCTGTCCAGCGAGGTCGGCGATGAACTGGTCATGATGGACGTTGAGAGCGGGCAGTACTTTTCCCTGGACGCCATCGGCTGCGACATCTGGAACCGTCTGGAACGGCAGGTGCGGGTCGGTGACCTCTGCGCGGCCCTGGAACAGGCCTATGCCGCCCCGCTGGAGGTGATCACCGCGGACGTCCTGCGCCTGCTGGACCGCATGGCCGGCGAAGGGCTGGTGAAAGTCGTGGCGTGAGCCCGGCGGCGGCCCCGCGCGGCATGCGCGCACGGCTGTTCCGGCTGGAGGCGGCGCTCGCCCTGTGCGTGGCGTGGCTCCTGGTGTTCCGGTTGCCGTTCCGCCTCACCGCCCGCCTGTTCGGCGGGGTCAGCCCCGATCCCGGCCCCGCGCTGGCCGGAGCGGATCCCCAGTCGGCGCCAATTCTGGCGCGGGCGCGGGGCGTGGGACGCATGGTGGACGCCATGGCCGCCCGCCTGCCTTGGCACAGCAGCTGCCTGGTCCGCTGCGTGGCCGGGCGGATGATGCTGACGCGCCGCCGCATCCCCGCGCACATCGTGTTCGGCGTCGCCCTGGATGACGGGGTCATGACCGCCCACGCTTGGCTGGTGACGGGGGGCGAGGCCCTGATCGGCGGGGCGGAGGCGGACGGTTTCACGCCGAACGCCTGCCTGTACGCGGCGCCAAGGGCCCACTGATGCACCATTACCGCATCAGCGGCTGGACCCTGGAGGCGGAGATGGCGCTTCCGCACCTGTTCCCCTGCCCGGCGCCGGAGACGCCGCCGGACATCAGGCTGCGCCTGGGCGCCGTGCCGCCCCCGCTGGCCCCCCTGCGGCTGGAGCGCGACATGGTCGCCGTGGGCGCGGACGGTGCTGTCGTCATCGACGCGCCGGGCTGCGTGCGCATCGCCATCACCGATGGGCGGAACGTCGTCGTCGATCCTGCACCGGGGGCAGCTCTGGCCGAGGTGCAGAGCTGGCTGCTGGGCCCCGGCCTGGGGGTGATCTGCCACCAGCGCGGGGCGATCCCGCTGCATGCCTGCGCCATCGGGACCTTGGGCGGGGCCGGGGCGCTGGCCATCGCGGGGCACAGCGGGGCCGGAAAGTCCACCACGGCGGCCGCCCTGGTGCGGCGGGGCCACCGGCTGCTGGGCGACGACGTGCTGGTGATCGATCCGGACACCGCCCTGGCGCAGCCCTGCTTCCCCGTCGTCAGGCTGTGGGACAGGAGCCGCGCGGCGCTGGAGATCGGACAGGAGGGGCACCAGCCGGTGGCGCGCAAGGCCGGCAAATGGCATGTGCCGATGCCGGCGGCGTTCGATCCCATGCCCAGACCGCTGACGGCCATCGTGCATCTGCGGACCGATCCGGCGGCCCATCGGCCGGCCCTGACCCGCTGTGCGCCGGCCCATGCGGCGGCGGTGCTGGACGCCATGACCTACCGTGTCTATCTGGCCGAGGCGCTGCACGGGCGGCTGCGCGTGCTCCGTGCGGCGGCCGGCCTGGCGCAGCGCGTGCCAGTCTGGCAGATGGTCCGCACAACGGATTTCGCCGACCTGCCGGAGATGCTGGACATGCTGGAGGGGCTCGCCATGGCCTGAGCGGCGACCGGCGCGGGCCTACTGGTTGCCACCTTCGATCCAGCGCAGGAACTGCCCGATGTGGAGCCCGCGGTTGAGGACCGCACCATAGTCGTCGAAGGAGGTGGTGGCGGCGTCCGTCGGCCAGTCTGCGACGAGGCGCTTCATCCGTGCCACGTCAAGCACGCGGGAGGCCAGGGGCGACCGCTCCAGCGCCGCCACCCCCTCGGCGATGGCGTCGCGGCGCAGGGTCATCCTGTGCAGGAACTCCGGGCACTGCTTGCCCTTCCGCGTCTCATCCACGACCTTCGGCGGCAACCGGTCGGCCAGCACGCGGCGGGCGAGCCAGCGGGTGCGGCCATCGCGGATGTACTGTTCGTCCGGCACGGCGAAGCAGAACTCCAGCAGGTCGATGTCCGCGGTCGGGGCCCGCATCTCCACCCCGAAGACGTCCGTCACCGGATCGGTGAGTGCGGGTAGCCCTTGCGCCTTGACGAGCCAGCGTCGCCGACTGGTGACGCTGTCCCCCGGATATCCGAGGCCGGCATCCATCAGTCGCTGCCGAATGCTGTGAGCGGCGGCGAAATCCGGATGGATGGCGCTGACCCGCCCGTCGGTCGCCTTGCGGATACGGCTGCCCCGCCGGAGGGCGCTCTGGACCCGGCGCGGAAGATGCGCGGCCACACCGTAACGCAGGAGGATGCGCATCGGGGAGACCCTGCGGCTGGCGGCCAGACCGGACGCCTCCCGCCACAGGCGGAGCCAGTCTCCCCGCCCCGCCATCCCGGCGAGGCCGGACAGCCCGTCCCAGGACAGGGTCATGTTGCCAACATTGCCGCACAGGATGGTCTTGGCCCCCAGGGCGCGCGCCCGATCGAACAGGGGGGCGAACCAGCCGATGTTCATCACGTTCCGCGCCGGCATGCCGAGGGGCAGAAACAGGCGCAGGGGATTCTCGTCGATCGGGTGAAGGCCGGGGTTGGACAGGGCCTCCCACGCCATGTTCGGGTAAAGGCGGGCGACGGCGCCCGCATGCTCCCGCTCATCCTCGAACTGACCGGGCGGCCGATAGCGGGGGATGCCATCGGGTGGCACCATGGTCAGGGCATGCACGGTGTGCGGCGCCGCGATGCGGGCCGCCGTCGCCGCCACACCGGCCGAATCGAGGCCACCGCTGAGCATGGAGACGATCGGACCCTCTGCCGGCATGTGCCGGCGCACCGCCTGGTCCAGCAGGGCGCGGCCCTGTTCCACGTATTCCTCGTCGCGCTCAAGGCGCAGGCGCCGGTCCCAGTCCGGTTCCCAGTAGCGGTGCAGGGTGCGCGACCCGTCGGGCCGGAGGATCAGGGCTGATGCGGGTGGAACCCGGCGGATCGCGGCATAGGGGGTGGCGTCCGGGGCCGGGGCGAGGTCCGTCAGGAAGGCGGCGAGCCAGTCCTCGTCCAGGTCGCGCGAGACGCCGGGCAGGGCCAGCAAGGGGCGAAGGCCGGTGGCGAAGGCGACGGCGCCCCCGATCCGCGTGTGGTAGACGGTCCGTTGGCCCAGATGCTCAGCCGAGAGCAACACGCCCGCATCGTCGGGAAGGCTGCAGACCAGGGCGGTCGGATCGCGAAGCCGCGCCAAAGCACCCGCCCAATCCCGGGTCAGGGCCCGCCGCAGTTCGGAGGCGCCGGAGGGGTGGAGCCCCTGTCCCAAGACGCCGAACATGGCGTTGACGGCAATCGCCGGCCCACCGTCAGAGTCGCTGAACAACCGGCCACCGGCCCGCACGCCGATCCAAAGCCGACCCTGTCGGAATGTGCGCACGGGTTCAAACGCCCGCGATACATCCTCAATCAGTGCGCATCCATCGCCACCCACAATGGGGCCGTCAAGCAGCACGCCAGCGAACCCTGTCATGAGGCGGCGATACCACCCGGGAGGCGACGCGTCATCGGGTCACGACAAGTCTGGAACCCCGTCATCATTTCCGGTCGTGTTCTCCGCCGTGGTGCGCGCGATGTCATGAACCGTGAGGGTCGGCGCGCTCCAAGGAGACCTGCCCGCCACGCCATCGCGATCCCCTTCGCCCGCGTTGATGTCACCAACGGTCTCGTGGTTCAGGTCGTTTGGCATGGTTTCGCTCCAGAAGTCCATGCATTCACGTACCATCAGTTGCGGATTCGTTCAAGCCCGGATCGTCCGGCGCGGCCCTGGATGGGTGCCATCATCGCTATGCTCCGCGCGCCACGCTGACGCAAGTCGGGTCACCAGCAACGCAGGTGTTGGGGCAGCCTTTGGGCACCGCCCGGCGCGCCCGCGCCGTCAGGCGGAAAGGCCCCCGGCGGGTGGGAACAGCCCTGGACACCGATGGCGCTCCCGCGGCGTCGTGCCCGCAGCGGCCTCTACAAGCGATCCCGCCGGAAGCCGTCCCGCTGGCGCGACGAACCGTCCCCGTCTGCACTATCCCGTATGAAATATGACGTTTATGTCGTCATATGCGAAAGGGACTTTCCGAAAGGCATGTTTTCTGGTGTGCTTCCGGCCGACGCCCACCTTCGACGAGTGGCGCGTCGGCCTGAGGGGGACGGAGGAAACGATGACAGACCCATTTGTCGGCGAGGTCAGGATGTACTCGCTGCCATTCGCGCCGCAGTCCTGGGCGAGCTGTGATGGTCAGCAGCTGCAGATGAACCAGAACGCGGCGCTGTATTCACTGCTTGGCAGGACGTTCGGCGGCGACGGCGTGAACAACTTCAACCTGCCGGACATGCGCGGTCGGGTGCCGGTGGGCATGGCCACCAATTCCAGCACCAACACCACGGGGGTGGCCTACAACCAGGGACAGACGGGCGGGACGGAAACCGTGGTGCTGACCGAGGTGCAGATGCCGACCCACAACCATGGCCTTATGGCGACGACCAGCGCGGCGAGCCAGCGGAATCCCACCGGCAACATTTACGCGGCCCCAGCCACCGGGACGAACATCTACGCCGCGCCGGGGCAGACGACGTCGCCGCTCCATCCCAAGGTCATGGACAATGCGGGCGGAGGCCAGCCGCACCCCAACATGCAGCCATTCCTGGTGGTGAATTTCTGCATCGCGCTGAATGGCGTATACCCCAGCCGGCCCTGGTGAAGGGACGGACAGCAAGCGAAGCGACGCCACCTTCAAGATTGGGAGCGAAACGATGGATTCCTACCTTGGTGAAATCAAAATCTGGCCGATTGGGAGAGTGCCAACCAACTGGGCGCTCTGCGACGGTAGCTTGATCAATATCAGCGATAACATGGCCCTGTACTCGCTGATCGGCACGATTTACGGCGGTGACGGCGTGCAGAATTTCCGTCTGCCGGACCTGCGCAACCGTGTGCCGGTGCATCGGGGCCTGGGGCCGACCACGAACAACGGTGGGGCCGGCACCAACCGCGTGCTGGGACAGAACGGCGGCGACACGACGGTCACCCTGACGCAGGCGCAGCTGCCGGTGCACGAGCACCATGTGCTCGGCACGACGGCGGACGCCACCACCAACACGCCCGGGACCGGGGTTGTGCTGGCCACCGGCACCGGCGGACTCAACCTGTACATGAAGGAGAACGCGGCCGGCCGCGATTTCAGCTTCAACGCCCAGGCGGTCAGTAATGAGGGCGGCTCCCAGCCGCACGCCAACGTCATGCCGTCCCTGCCGATGAACTTCATCATCTGCACCAGCGGCACCTACCCGACGCGACCCTGAGCGGAGGCGACACCATGGATCCCTTTATCGGCGAAATCCGCATCCTTCCCTACACCTTCGCCCCGCAGGACTGGGCCACATGCGACGGCACGCTGTTGCCGGTCGGTCAGTACCAGGCGCTTTATGCGCTGATCGGCAACCTCTATGGCGGGACGCAGAATCAGAGCTTCGCCACGCCCAACCTGCAGTCCTCCGTCCCCATGGGCACGGCCACTGGAAGCGTCACTGAACTGGGACAGAACAAGGCCACGGGCACCAATACCGTCACGCTGACCGTGAACCAGATGCCCGGCCATACGCACAGCATGGGTGGTGAGCTGGCTGGCGGCGTGGCCAATGTGGCGAACACGCCAAGCCCCACCGTTCTGCCCAACCTTGTCGGCGTGGTCAACGGCACCACGTTCACGTCGCAGAACGCCTTTGCCACTGGGAGTCCCAACACGAACCTGCACCCGGCGAGCATCGACCTCACCGGCGGCAACGGTGCGCACGAAAACCGGCAGCCGTTCCTTGCGGTGCGGTTCTGCATCTGCACGGACGGCATCTTCCCCGACTTCCCGTGACGGCGGCACCACGTCAGGCGCCGGCCCCGGCTTCCGCGTTGGATCCGGGGCCGGATCTGGCCGCCCTCCCGGTCGCGTTCCGGCGGGAGACGGAGGCCGACATCCCGTTCCTCCGCCGCCTGTACCGGGAGATGCGGTGGGACGAGCTGAAGGACCTGCTGGATTGGGATGACGCCACGCGCGTCGCCTTCCTGGACCAGCAGTTCGACGCCCAGCGCATGCACTACGGGAAGGCCTACGCCGACGCCGATTTCCTGGTGGTGGAACGGGCGGGGGAGCCGGTGGGCCGGCTGTATCTGTACCGGGGCCACCCGGAGGACATCCGGATCGTCGACATCGGGCTGCTGGCCGCCGCCCGCAACGGTGGCCTGGGCACGGCGTTGCTGCGGCGGATCCAGGAGGCCGGCCGGATGACCGGCCGGTCCGTCAGCATCCATGTGGAGGTGTTCAACCCGGCCCGGCGCCTTTACGACCGGCTGGGCTTCGTGGAGGAGGGGGAACACGGCCCCTACCGGCTGATGCGCTGGCGGCCCTGAGCGTGGACGGAGCGCGTGGACGGACCGGGGCGCGGTCCGTCCGGCGCCGCCGTCAGTTGAACAGGGCCTGATAGCGGAAGGTGCCGTCCGGGTTGGCGGCGATCGGGACCAGGAAGATGTCCGTGGTCCAGCCGGACTCATGCCGCAGGTGGTAAATGCCCTGCCGGCAGCAGTTATCCTTGGTTCCGTCGAAGAACAGGGAAAACGGATCGCGCGCCTTTCCCGGATAATTGAACACCTTTGACCCGGTGACGCTGGTCAACACCAAGTCTAGCCAGTTTTCCTCCGCGATTTTGATCTTAAAGGCTTGGCCCTCGAATGGCTTGAAATCGTCTATCGTAAGCAGTTCCATCGCCTGAATTCCGGATTTTGATTGCAAAGTCGGGCGAATACTAACAGCCGCGAGCCAGCGGCGTCAACGCCGCCATCCCATCGCGCCGCCAGGGCCGGCCCGCCCCCTTTCGGCCCATTCGGATCGCATCGGCGAAGCGGACCCGGCAGTGGGCGGCGAGTGCCGGGTCCGCCCTTAGCGCGACCACGCGGAAACCGCGCGCGGGCGGACCCGTACTTCTGGGCAATATCCGAAATCGCGCGCATGCGTCAGGATCGGCGCATGGACTTCGTCGCCCGCCTCGTCCGCGACCGCAGCGGCACCACCGCGATCGAGTACAGCCTGATCATCGTGCTGGTCGGGGTGGTGCTCGTCATCGCCGGCCCGTTCCTGCGCGACGCGCTGAACGCGATGTATGACATCGTCAGCGCCGCCGTGGTCGACGCCACCGCCGGCGACTGAACGCCCCACTTCCACCCCACGGGCCCACCCCAAGGCCCCGGCTGCCCGCGCCCGCGAATCCAGGCCGTGTCCAGCGCGGTTCGCCCAGGTATTGCTTCGAATCTCCGGGCAAACTACCTCGAAATTCGAAAATTTGCAATGATCCCAATGGGTTAGCTACTATCCGATCGTTCGGGGCCGATACCCCGCGAAGGATGGAGCGATCCGATGACCAAGCCGCATGCCCGCAAGACCATCGCCGTCCTGCTGCGCGATCTGGCGCGCGACCGGCGGGGGGCCGCCCTCTCGCTGGTGGCGCTGACGGCACCCATGGCCGTCGGCGCGGTCGGCGCCGGCGTGGAGGTCGGAAGCTGGTACATGATGCGCCGGCAGGCGCAGACGGCGGCCGACGCCGCCGCCTTGTCGGGCGCCATCGAGCTGGCCAAGGGCGGCCTCCGCGCCGCGATCGAAGCCTCGGCCGTCACCGACGCCCGCCGCAATGGCCATGGCGGCACGCCCAACACGGACGTGGCCGTCACCCTGCACCCCGCCGGCGTCTTCGGCGCCACCCCGACGGTGGAGGTGACGGTGACGCGGCGGGAGCCGACCCTGTTCGCCAGCCTGTTCCGCGACGGCCCGATGACCATCCAGGCCCGCGCCGTGGCGGCGGTGGAGACGAACTCCACGGCCTGCGTGCTGGCGCTGGACGGCGTCGCCTCCGCCGCCATCGGGTCGAGCGGCACGGTGGACCTGTCGCTCGACAACTGCATCATCGCCTCCAATTCCAACAGCGCGTCCGCCATCCGGGTGACCGGCAACGCCGCCATCAAGGCGGACAGCCTGTGGACCGTGGGCGGCATCAGCACCGGGTCCAACACCGATCTGGACCTGGACCGCCCGCCGGTGACCGGCGGCTGGGCGCTGGACGATCCCTATGCGGGCCTGCCGGCACCGAACCCGGGCGCCTGCCTCGCCAACAACCCCCGCCTCCAGGGCACGCAGACGATCAGCCCCGCCACGCACGGCGTGATCTGCGGCAGCCTGACGATCAACGCGGGCGCCACCGTGACCATGGCGCCCGGCACCTACTACATCGTCGGCGGCGATCTCCAGGTGAACGGCGGCGCCAGCCTGGTTGGCCAACGCTCCCCGTCCGGCGACGGGGTGACGATCGTGCTCACCTCCCGCTCCGGCGGGTCGGCCGTCGGCAATGTGGACATCAACGGCAATGCCGACGTGGACATCGCCGCACCCACCCGGTCCGGCAGCCTTTACCCCTATCCGGGCGTCGCCATCCTGCAGGACCGCATCGCCACCACGAACGGCACCAGCCGGTTCAACGGCGGATCGGACCTGCGGATAACGGGTGCCGTCTACATGCCCCGGCGCGAGGTGCGCTGGGCCGGCGGCAACGTCACCACCGCGCCCGGCTGCACCCAGGTGGTGGCGCGGATCGTGACCTTCACCGGCAACGCCCAGCTGGACGACCGCAACTGCGCCGCCGCCGGGGTGCGCACCATCTCGCCCCGGGTCGCCCGCCTGGTCTCCTGACGCCGACGGCGGAGGCGGGATCATGCGCGAACGCCGGACGCGGCGACTGTTGAAGGACGAGGGCGGCGGGGTGGCGGTGGAGACCGTCTTCCTGCTGCCCCTTTTGCTGCTCCTGGTGATCGGCGTGACCGACGTGGGCCTCGCCGTCTACCAGAACAGCGTGCTGACCAGCGCCGCCAGGGCCGGTATCGCCATCGCGGCGAACCGTCCGACCGATCCGGACACCATGCGCACGGCGATCCTCGCCGCGTCGCCGATCCCGCCCACGGCGGCGGTGGAGGTCGAGCGCATCTGCACCTGCCCAGCCGGAAACACCGTCGCCTGCACATCCACCTGCGGCACCGCCCTGCCCAGCCTGCGCATCCGCGTCTCCGTCAGCCAGCCCTACACGCCCCTGTTCCCCTGGCCCGGCCTGCCTGGTGCCCTGGACCTGCGCGGGGCCGCCGAGTTCCGGGTGCGCTGATGCTGATGCTCGGCCCGCTCCTGCAACGCCTGGGACGATGCCGGCGGGGTGCCGCGGCCATCGAGTTCGCGATCTATGGCCCCATCGTGATCGTGTTGCTGCTCGGCGTGGTGGAGCTGGGCAGGCTGTTCTGGCTGCGCGCCTCGCTCCAGTTCGCGGCGGAGGACTCCGCCCGCCTTGCGCTCGCCTCGCCCGGCGTCAGCGACGCCCAGCTCACCGCCGTGGTGGGCCATCGGCTGGGAAACCCGCTACCGGCCGGCGTGACGGTGCGGGTCGAAAGGGACCGCGTCTCCGGACAGGATTTCGTGACGGTCCGCATCGCCGGCCGCTTCGACGCCGTGGCTGGGCTGATCCCGATCAGCGGCGTGCCCATCGAAGGCCGCGCCCGGGTTCCCCTGACCCCGTGACCGGTCGCGTCCGCGACCGGCGCCAGGGCGTGGATGGCACGAATTTCGAAATGTTTTCCATATAAAGAAGTCGCAGATCGCTTCTTCAATACCATGAACTTCTTTTTACTTCATCGGCATTTCGCCAGCACAATACAAACACTTGAAATGATTGCGGTTTCTCTTATTCGACAGTGATTTTTTATTTGCTTACCTCTTTCGTGTGGGCTATACCGAAAGCGTCGCCTTGACAGGGGGCCGGTGCCCCTTTCGGAAGCCACTTCTGGAGGTACCAATGTTCGCTACGGTTCGGCGGTTCGTCCGCAATGAGTCTGGGGCCACGGCCATCGAATACGGTCTGATCGCCGCCCTCATCTCCGTCGCCGCCATCATCGCCATGACGGCCATGGGCACGTCGCTGGGCAACCTGTTCACCGATGTCGCCAACACGCTGAGCTGCGCCGCCACCGGCGAGCCGATCGAAGGCGGCGAGGCCTGCCCGGCCGAAGAGGGCTGATGCCGGCAGGGACCCAGGGACGCCGTTCGGCCTCCGGCCCGCGGCGTCCCGGCCCGGCCCCGCCTCGGGTTCCTTCTCCTCCCTTTCGCGCTGAGGTGCGGCCATGGACCCCGTCATGTTCCTCGGCATCGCGTCAGCACTCCTCCTCGCGGCCGCCCTGAGCGATGGCGCCAGGTATCTGATCCCGAACCGGATCTGCATCGCGCTGGCGGCCCTCTTTCCCCTCTACGCCCTGGCTGGCGACGTTCCCTGGGTTGGAAACCTCGCCACGGGTGCCGCGCTCTTCGCGGCCGGCGTCGGCCTGTTCGCCATCGGCTGGATCGGCGGCGGCGACGCGAAGCTGCTGGGGGCCGCCGGCCTCTGGGTGGCACCGATCGACCTTCCCCTCTTCCTCAACGTGATGATGGTGACGGGCGCCCTGCTGGCGACCGCGCTGCTCATCCGCCGCCGTTTCGTCCGGCGGGCCGCCACCGGCCCCGGGGCCGGTCCGGCGGCCGACGACCGGGAGCCCTATGGCATCGCCATCGCGGCGGGCGGCCTCGCCGTCACGCTTCCGGCCATGACCCTCTGACGGAGCGCGGGCCCATGAACATCCGCAAGATCGCCCTGCTGGGCACCGCCGTCCTGATCGCCCTGGGCACCGCCCAAGCCACCCGCTGGATGACGGCGGCCCCACCCCCCGCGCAGACCGGCGATGGCGTGATCGCCGTGAAGCCCCAGCCCATCCGCAAGGTGCTGGTGGCCGCTGCCGACCTGCCGGCCGGCAT
>JAJUIU010000125.1 GCA_029267445.1 Rhodospirillaceae bacterium | reverse complement strand
GCGTCCGCCAGCGCCGCCAGGGCGCGCTTCAGGTCGGCCCTGTCGCGCAGCCGGGCCCAGGCGGCGAGGCCGCCCGCCTTCACCACCCGCCGGGCCGCGCGCGGCGGCGGCCCGTCGAAGCGGCGATGGAGATCGTCCAGCATGTCGGCGCGCGCGGGCGCGTCCCCGGCCGGTTCCATGACATCCTTATGACAGGCGTCACAGAGCGGCGCAAGGACTAAATTCCCTTAATACCCTTAAGCTTACTGGCTGGCCCAGACGATGCGGGCCATCCAGGACACGTCCGACATCGGCAGGCTGCGGTCCGGATGGGCCTTGTTCAGGCTGATCAGGTCGACCTTCGTCGCCGTCTGCCGGGCCAGCTGCTTGGCCATGACCTCCCCGCCCCGGGTGCGCACCACCACGCGGTCGCCGCGCCGGATGTTGGCCGAGGGGGAGACGATGATGATGTCGCCGTCGCGGTAGACCGGCTCCATACTGTCGCCGGACACCTCCAACGCGTAGGCCTTGTCGTCCCCGACATGGGGGAATTCCAACTCGTCCCAGCCGTTGCCGACCGGATAGCCGGCGTCGTCGAAGAAGCCGTCGTTGCCGGCCTGGGCGTAGCCGATCACCGGCACGCGCTGGACCGAGGGCACGCCGGACACGGCGGCCGCCCCCGTCAGCTCCACGAATTCCGTGAAGGTGCTGCCGGTCGCCTCCAGCACCTTGGAGATGCTTTCGGTCGACGGCCAGCGCAGCTTGCCGTCGGCGCTGGTGCGCTTCGACACGTTGAAGGTGGTCGGGTCCAGCCCGCCCCGTTTCGCCAGGCCAGAGGCCGAGAGACCGTGCCGCGCCGCAAGCCGGTCGATGGCCCGCCAGATGTCCGCATGCTTGAGCATGGGAGAGTTATCCCACATCCCGCCCGCCGCGTCCCTAGGACCATATTCATATTTTCCTTGACATCGGATTTTGTTCCTACGAGAACGGGGTAGCCGGGCGCGCGAGCCCGGCATCGGACCCTCCCGCCACGGTGGAGCCATGCCCCGCGAGCGTTTCGTTCCCACCCCCGTCCTCTACCGCGACCCCATCCCCTTCGCCTCCACCGAGGACGCCTGGTTCTGGTTCGTCCAGGCGCAGGAGGCGCGCGCCGCCGGCGCCCGCTTCAAGGCCGGACTGGGCGACACGCCGCGCCCGTGCGAGCCGCTGGACGTGCTGCGCGCCGTCGACCGGCTGTACCGCCAGCGCAGGCTGCTGCGCGACCATCTGGCCGTGCTGGTCCATTACGGCCGCCGGCTGATGGCGCCCGATCCCCGCCGCCGGGCGGAGCAGAAGGCCCACGCGATCTGGCGCGAGGCGCTGGACGCCATCGATCCCGTGCTGCGCGGCAAGGGGATCGTGCGATGACGGCCCCCCTCGCCCAACCCGCACCGCTCCACCCCTCTCCCCCCCGGGGAGAGGTTGGGAGAGGGGGTATCACCGCCTTCTCCTGCCCGGCCGAGGCGTCCTGCGACACCCCCTCACCTGTCCTCTCCCCGGGGGGGAGAGCGACGGGGCTGTCGGACCGGCATCCGTCGGCCATGCCCGTTGACGTCACGACCTTCATTTCCCTCTCCCAGGGGGAGAGGGAGGGACCCGGCGCGGCAGCGACGGAGGGGAGAGGGGGTACGGTCCCTCTCGCATCGTGCGAGGACAGCGTTGCGCGCTCCGGTCCCGACACCGTCACCCCTCACCCTCCCACTGCGTGGGTCCCTCCCTCTCCCCCAGGGAGAGGGCAGGAATCACACCGGTCGTCTGATGCCCTCGTCGTTTTCTGCGACGGGGAGAAGCCGGCCTGGGTCCGGCTGCTGCGCCCCGGATTCCGCCATGTCTTCGTGGCCCTGCGCGACGGGCCCTGGTGGGTCACGGTCGATCCGCTGTGCCAGCGGATGGAGGTGCAGGTGCAGCCGGTGGCACCGGACATGGACCTCGCCGCCTGGTTCCGCGCCCACGGGCTGACCGTGGTGGAGGCGGCGATCGACCGCACGGGCACCCGGCCCGCCCCCGTCGGCCCCTTCACCTGCGTGGAGGCGGTGAAGCGCGTGCTCGGCCTGCGCGCCCCCCTCGTCCTCACCCCCTGGCAGCTCTACCGCCGCCTTCTCCGGCCCTCCTGAGGTATGCCCATGGCCCGCATCTTCGCCCCGCCCAAACCCCGCACCGTCCATGTCCAGGTCCCGTCGGAGGCCCCACCCCCGCCCACACCCGCCGCCCCGCTGGCGCCACCCCGGCCGCTGACCACCCCTGCGGTCCAGCTCGACCCGCCGCCCGCCGACCTGGACCCCAACCGCGCGGCGGAACGCAGCCTGCTGCGCCGGTCCACCGGGCGGGCCGGGACCGTGCTGACCTCCTGGCGCGGGCTGCTGGCGCCCGGCGCCCTGGCACCCCGTCGCAAAAGCCTGCTGGGGGAGTGACCGGCCATGGAGACGAATGCCCCCACACCCGCACCCGCCGCCGCCAACCCGGTCGATCCCGCCGCCATCCTGGCCCGGCACGCCGCCGCCCGCGCCCGCCGCGCCCCGTGGGAGGGGCTGTGGCAGGACTGCTACGACCATGTCCTGCCGCAGAACGCCCTGTTCACAAGGGCCGGCGGCCCGGCCGACCGGCGGGGCGAGCGCCTGTACGACGGGACGGCCGCCGACGCGGCCGACCAGCTGGCCGCCAGCCTGCTGGCCCAGCTGACCCCGCCCTGGTCCCGCTGGGCCGGGCTGGTGCCGGGGCCGGACCTGATCGACGCCGACCGCGACGCGGTGGCGGCCTTGCTGGACCGCGCCTCGGCCGACCTGCAGGCCCAGCTCGACCGTTCCAACTTCGCGGTGGAGGCGCATCAGGCCTTCCTGGACGTGGTGGTGGGCGGCACGGGCTGCCTGCTGGTGGAGGAGGCGCCGCCGGGTGCCCCGTCCGCCCTGCGCTTCACCGCCGTGCCCCTGTCCGAAGCGGTGCTGGAGGAGGGGGTCGACGGCCGCCTGGACACGATCTTCCGCCGCCTGCCCCTGACGCCCGCGCGCATGGCCGCCCGCTTCGGCGCCGACCGGCTGCCGCCGGACGTGGTCAAGGCCCAGGCGGACGGCGAGGCCCAGCCCCTGCCGGTGGTGGAGGCGGTCTGGCCGGAGCGTTACACCTGGCGCTGGGCCGCCGTGCTGGAGGCGGCGACACCGGTCCTGCTGGGGGAGGGCAAGTTCGCCGAAACCCCCTTCATCGCCTTCCGCTGGATGAAGGCGCCGGGGGAGGCCTACGGACGGTCCCCGGTGATGAAGGCGCTGCCCGACATCCGCACCGCCAACAAGGTGGTGGAGCTGGTGCTGAAGAACGCCAGCATCGCCGTTACCGGCATCTGGCAGGCGGATGACGACGGGGTGCTGAACCCGGCCTCCATCAAGCTCGCCCCCGGCACCATCATCCCCAAGGCGGTCGGCTCCTCCGGCCTGACCCCGCTGGCCAGCCCCGGCCGCTTCGACGTCTCCCAGCTGGTGCTGGAGGATCTGCGCGCCCGAATCCGCCACGCCCTGCTGGCCGACCGGCTGGGCCCCGTCCAGGGTCCGCGCATGACGGCGACGGAGGTGCTGGAACGGTCGGCGGAGATGGCGCGCATGCTGGGCGCCACCTACGGGCGGCTGCAGTCGGAACTGCTGGTGCCGCTGGTGCGGCGCTGCCTCGCCATCCTGCGCCGCCGGGGGCTGGTGCCCGACCTCGCCGCCGATGGGCGGCTGGTCGCCGTGCGCATGCTGTCGCCGCTGGCCCGCGCCCAGGCGGGCCGGGACGCGGAGACCACCGTGCGCTGGCTGGAAAGCGTGGCGGCCCTGGGGCCCGAGGCGATGGCCGCCGTGGACCTGACCGCCTGCGCCCGCTTCCTGGCCGACACGGCCGGTGTCCCGGCGGCCCTGCTGAAACCGGCGGCCGCCCCGCCGCCGATCCTGGAGGAGGGTGCGGATGTCCGATGATCCCGGCCTTTCCGTGGCGCGCGCCTGCGCCCGCCTGTTCGCCACGCCGGACGGCCGGCTGCTGCTGGAGCATCTCCGGCGCACCCTGCTGGACCGGGCGCTCGGCCCCGAGGCGTCGGACGCCCTGCTCCGCCACCGGGAGGGCCAGCGCGCCCTCCTGCTGACCCTGGAATCCCTCGCCGCCCGCGGCCGCGCCGCCGGGGCGGAGGGCTAGCGACATGCGGATCACCTGTACGGAAACCGCCGAAGTCTTCCCTCTCCCAGGGGGAGAGGGAGGGACCCGAGGCGACAGCCTTGGGAGGGTGAGGGGGTACGGTCCCGCAGAACCGCGCCCCGGCCCGCCCGCACCCCATCCGGAAAGACCTTACCCCCTCTCCCTCCCACTGCGTGGGTCCCTCCTTCTCCCCATGGGAGAGGGCCGGGATCGCGCCCATTCGCCTTCGCACCAGCCCTGACCCCAAGGAGACCCGCGCCATGAACGACACCGCCGCCGACACCAACCTGCTGGAAGCCGCCGCACCGCCCGTCCCGTCGAAGGACGCCCGGCCGCCGCACGTGCCGCCCAAGTTCTGGGACGCCGAGGCCGGGACCATCCGGGTGGACGCCCTGCTGAAGTCCTACCTTGAACTGGAGCGGCGCCTGTCCGCCCCGGCCGACCCCGCCGCCCGGCGCGGCGAGGCGCTGAAGCTGCTGGGCGTGCCCGACAAGGCGGACGACTACCGCATCCGCTGCGACCACGGGCTGTTCGACCCCGACCCCGAGCTGAACGGCCGCCTGCACGCCGCCGGCTTCACGCCCGAGCAGGCGCAGCTCGTCTACGACCTCGCCTCCGAGCGGATGGTGCCGCTGCTGCGGGAGATGGCCGCCGACCTGGAGGCCGACCGCGAGATGGAGCGTCTGGTCGCCCATTTCGGCGGGCCGGAGAAATGGGCGGAGGCCAGCGTGCAGATCCTGTCCTGGGCGACCCGCCACCTGCCCGGCCCGGCGGTGGAGGCGCTGGCCCAGACGGCCGAGGGCGTGCTGGCGCTGCACCGCATGATGTCCAGTGCCGAGCCCCAGGCCGTCAGCGGTGCCGCCGCCCCGGACGGCACGGCCGACCTCAACCGCCTCGTCGCCGACCCCCGCTACTGGCGCGACCGCGACCCCGCCTACATCGCCAAGGTGACCGAGGCGTTCCGCCGCGTCTACGGCGCCTGAACCCTCCACCCGCCGCCCTCGTACATCGCCCTCACCCCGCCCGCCCTCACCCTGAGCCTGTCGTCGCTTTAGCGGACGCCGAAGGCGACCAGGGCGAGGGCGGCGGCGGTTTTTCGTGTCCACAGATGGACACAGATGGACACAGATGCTGGCTCTCCTAGAGCGGCGAAGCCGCTTAGGAATTCTTTGCTGCGCCTGCGGCGCGGGACGATCGCCGGCGCTTCAGCCGCACTCCTGTCCATCTGTGTTCATCTGTGTCCATCTGTGGACCCAAACATGTGTCCATCTGTGGACTCAAACGTAAGCGATCATCCGCCCCGCCGCCGCCGCCGCCAGCCAGAACAGCAGCGACGCCGCCGCTTGGCCGCGCGTCCATACCGGCCTGATCCAGAACAGCGCGGCGTTCGCCACGGCCAGCGCGATCAGCCCCGTCTTCCACCAGAACATCCAGTTGCGGCCCACCGCCGTGGCGTCGGCGGCGAACAGCACCACACCCGTCGCCACCGCCAGCACGGCACCGGTGAGCGCCAGCGGCACGGCCACGGCCGCCGTTTCGGGGGCGGCACCGCGCCGGATCAGGATCAGGTCGTAGACGGCGATCCCGCCCACCAGCAGGGCCACGCCCAGCACGTGGCCCGTGTTGGCGATGGCGTAGAGCCAGGCGCCGCCGCGCGCCGCCTGCCCCAGGGCCGACGCCTCGATCGCCGCCAGGACCTCCGTCAGCAGCCCGTCCAAGCGGGTCGGCTCAGCGCAGCTCGACCGACTGGCCGCCGACGCGGATGCGCTCCGCCCGCATCTCGGCCTTGCCCTCCTTGTGCGGATAGGCGTCCAGCGACACGGCCGCCCCCTCCGTCAGCATGTCCTGCTTCAGGCCGCGCGCCTCCATGCGGCTGATCGGGGCCAGCACGATCTCCGTCATGGTGCCGCCCCGGTCCATCCAGATGGTCACGTGCGGGCTGCCCCAGGCCACCTTGGCGACCTTGCCCTCCACCGTCTGGGCCGTGGTCTCGTAGTTGCCCCAGCCATGGTGGGCCAGGGCCGGCACCGCCGCCATGCCACCGGCCGCCAGTGCTGCCGCCATCACCGCCATCCTTATCGCGCGCATCCTCGCCTCCCATGGGTCATCGCCGCACCATTCTGTCCCGGTCCGCCCGGATTCCAAAGTCCCGTCCGTGGGTATCGGCGCTCAAGCCGGGCCGAGGATCCCTTCGGGCCGCGCCGGCCGGTCGGCGATGGCGCGGATGATGTCCGGCCAGTCCGGCCGCTCCGGCCCCACCAGCGGCAGGCCCGTCTCCGCCACCGCCCGGGCGACGCCATCGGCATCGGGGGCGCGGCCCGCCTTGCGCGCCATGTCGATCAGCTCGACCTCCTGCCCGAAATAGTAGACGGCGGGTGGCCGGCCCGCGTTCTCCCACATGCGGCGCACCTCGAATCGCCGCTCCGGCTCCCACAGGGGCCGCCAGATGTCCGGGAACAGGAAGTCGACCGGCCCGGTCGCGGTCCAGGCGTGGGCGTCGCCCTGCACCACGGTGATCTTCGCCGCCGCCGTCTCCGGCAGCTGGGCGAACACGCCCTGCGCCTCCACCAGGTCGATGATGGCCGGGTCGAACTCCACCACCGTGACCCGCGTCACCTCCGGCCGCAGCGCGCAGGCGGCCGCCGCCCACCCCATGCCCAGCCCGTGGATCACCGTGTGCCCGCGGGAGGCGCGCACGCCGATCTCCTGGCTTTCGATCTCCAGCGGTGACATCGACATCCAGGGCAGGTCGCGCCCCTCCGCGTCGCGGCGGCTCAGGATCGGCATGGCCGGCAGGGCGCACAGTCCGCTCCAGTAGCCGGGCGACAGCTGGAAATCCACGATCCGCAGGGTCCAGTCGCCCCGCGCCATGGGCCTGTAGCGCGGCATGAACAGGTCGTGGCCGAAGACCGGCACGCCCAGCGCCGCGGCCAGGGCCGCCGCGCCGTCCGGGGTCATCGCGCTGTCGTTCATATGCGTCCTCCTGTCCGGTACGCGATCATGCGGGGCGAACTTCCCGCCTGTCCAGCCGCACGGCAACCGCGGGCCGGTCCGCGCCGTTGAGGTGCGGGCTCGAGCTTGCAAGGGGCGGACGATGGCGCTGGCGGTGGCGATGGACGCGGGGCTTCCGCCGGGGGTGCGGCCGGGGCGGCTGGTGCGGGTGGGCGATCGCTGCGCCCATGTGCTGGAGGTGGGGCGGGGCCGGCCCGTGCTGCTGCTGCACGGGCTGGGCGGGCTGGCGCAGGAGGTGCTGGCCCCGTTCGAGCCGCTGGCCGACCGCTTCCGCCTGATCGCGGTGGACCGGCCGGGCTACGGCCATACCGACGCCCTGCCCGCCCATGCCATGGCGCCCCACCGGCAGGCGCGCTGGCTGGCCGCGCTGATGGACCGGCTGAATCTCACGCGGCCGCTCATCGTCGCCCATTCGCTGGGGGCGGCCACCGCCCTGTGCCTGGCGCTGGACCGGCCGGAGCGGGTGGCGGGCCTCGTGCTGCTGGGCCCGTTCTGCCGGCCCACGCGGCCCGCCGCCGCCCCGCTGCTGCGCCTCGCCGTGGCACCGCTGGTGGGGCCGCCGC
>JAJUIU010000135.1 GCA_029267445.1 Rhodospirillaceae bacterium | reverse complement strand
GGGGTTGGGGGGGTGGTCGGGGTGGGCGTGCGGCCTCGCCCATCGACAAGCTCAGGGTGAGGCCGAATGAGGTGGCTATGAACGATTTGACCGTTTCAGCCGCCCTCACCCTGAGCTTGTCGAAGGGCGAGGGCGGATGCGGGATGTCCGCTTCCGGACGCGCACCGGCTGAAAACGAGCTACCGCCGTCCCGGCGGAAGCAGGGACCCACGGTTCTCATGTTCCGGACACGCGGTGGGAAAGAACCGTGGACCCCTGCTTGCGTAGGGGAGGCGGAGAAGGAAGCTGAAACCGAGCGCGCGGCCTCGCCCTTCGACAGGCTCAGGGTGAGGCCGTACTTTATGGGCTGAGCCGGTTGGCAGGTCCGGCTGGCTCAGTCGCCCTCACCCTGAGCTTGTCGAAGGGCGAGGGCGGATGTGATGTGTGGCGGGCCCGACCGCTTCAGCCCCCCTCACCCGTAGCCCTTCGCCAGGCGTTCGATGCGGTGGCGGTCGGAGAGGCGGGTGAGTTCGAGCAGGTTGCGGCGGTAGGCGGATTGCTCCTCGGCCTCCAGGTCCTTCAGGCGCAGGCGGTCCAGGCGGGCGGACTGCTTGCGGTCCTCCTCCGCCTCGCGGACGAGGCCGAGCAGGATCGCCTCGCCCGACCCGTCGGCGGCGCTTAGCCCTTGCGATCCCAGTTGGGCGCGCTGGCGGGCGACGGCGCGGCGCAGCGCCCGGCGGCGCTGGCGCTCCCCCTCCGCCCCTTCCAGCGCCATGCGCTCGGCCCGGGCCTCCAGGTCGCGGCGGCGGTCGGCGGCCTCCTGGTCCTGGGCGTCGCGGAGCTGCCGCGTCTCCACCGCCTGGCGGTAGAGATCGACGCCGCGTTCCCGCTCGCGGGCGAGCTCGCGCTGCCGCTCGAGGTCCCGGTTCGGATCGGGGCCGAAGATGTCGCGGACGCCGCCAAGGGTGCGGCGGACGGTGTTGACGGTGCTCAGCGCCGTCAGCGCCGGGGTGGCGAAGCTGGCCATCAGTCGTTGACCTTCAGCGTGAGGGTTGCGGACAGGAGCGTGAAGGGCAGCGGCCGGTCGTCCCGCACGCACCAGAGCGGGCGCGTGGGGTCGGCCGGCCAGCCCAGCGTGGTGAGCGTGCGGTCGGCGGTGCCGGGCGGGGCCGTGTCCTCCGCCAGGGCGCCGGCGGCGACCCGGCGCAGCGGCACCGCCACGGGACCCCGGCCGAGGTCGGCCGTGAGGTCCGCGCAGTCGATGGTGCGGAAGGTGACCGACAGCGGGCGGGCGCGGCGGCCCCGCCCCTGGCCCTGGCCCTCAGGCGCCAGCAGGTTGGCGGGCAGCGGCTCCACCCGGTGCTCGAAGCGCAGGCCGGCGGCCAGCCGCACGGCGGGCCGGGGCAGGCGCAGCTTGCCGCCCTCCACCGTCTGGTCCGGCAGCACGGCCCCGTCCGCCACGATCCCGACCCGCCGGCCGGCCAGATGCTCCAGGCCCGACCAGCGGGCGGTGGGTGTGGCGGCGTCGCCGGTCAGTGCGCAGTCCAGCGCCACCGCGTCGTCCCAGACCTCCAGCATGTGGCGGCCGTCGCGCTCCACCAGCCAGTGGATGTCGGCGCCCTTGGGACCGGCGACGACGGCCAGGCTCTCCACCCGCCCCGCCGTCTCGATCAGGGACCAGGCGGCGACCTGCTCCGCCCGCTCCACGGCACAGGCGCCGACCCGGCCGTCGGCCATGACGGCCAGCAGGACCCGGCGCATCGGGTCCCAGTCCAGGTCGGTGGGCGTGTCGATCAGGTGGCCGGAGACGAGGCCGAGGTCGGCCGCACTGTAGCTGCGCTCCAGGTCGGTCCAGGCGAACTCCCGCAGGTCGCCGGCGCGGGCGCAGAAGACGGTGGCGCCGGCGATGTCGCGCAACGGCACCTGCCGGTCGGCCGGGCTGCCGATACGGGTCTGCCGGTCCAGCCGGATGGCGGTGGGGGTCAGCGGCTCCCCCGTCACGGCCCATTCGGCGCCGGTGGTGAAGACCTGCAGGTGCCGCCCCGACGCCACGGCGCGGATCGGGTTCACCTGGTCGGACAGGATGGCGAACTCGATCGCCTCGTCGTCCAGCCCCTCGCCCAGGTCGAAGTTGAACAGGTCGCCGGACCGGGACAGCCAAAGGCGGTTCGGCAGGTCGCGGCTGCCGCCGATCACCAGCCGGTCCTGGTGGAAGCAGGCGGAGACGGGCCAGCCGCGCGTGTGGCTGAAGGCGGGCTCGTCCCAGTCGATGGTGGGGTCGGCGTTCGGCAGCGGCTCCAGCACCTCGATCAGCGCCTCGGTGGACGAGCGCACGGCGATGATCCGGCACTGGCGGCGGCGGATGCGCAGCGCCTCCCACTCCTGCCTCGGGTGGAAGACGGGGGCCGAGGCGGTGACGCGCACCCGCCCCTCCGTCCCGTCCGGCTTCAGGGTGATGCCGTCATCGGCGAAGCGGTGGAAGGGGATGCGGACCAGCGGGTCGCCCGTCGGCCCCTCCTCCACCGCGAAGCGCAGCGGCTCCAGCCACCAGGCGGTGGCCGTGCGCAGCAGGCGGCGGGGCCTGATCTCCGGATGGCAGATCAGCATGACGTCGGCGCTTTGGGTCCAGGCGAGCTGGGGCAGCTGGGCGGCGGACCAGGGGGCCGCCAGCTCGGCCGTCTTCTCCCCGCCGGTCCAGATCTCCACCCGCTTGTCGGCGAAGACCAGCAGGTGGGTCTGCTCCGTGCTGAAGCTGAAGGCGGCGAGGCGGCCGGGGCCCTTCACCTCGCCCAGGTAGAGGGTGCCCGGCCGGCGGGTGACGCCGCCGGTGGACTGGACCAGCACGTTGCGCAGGGCCATGGCCCCGTTCTCGTATGCGCGCAGGTCGCCCCGGCCCAGCAGGCGGCGGCAGATCTCCCCGCCGGTGAAGTTGGTCTTGACCGTGGTGACGCGGGTCATGGGGAGCCTCCATCACGGGCCTGGATCAGGGTGAAATCCTCGAAGCCCGGCTGGCTGTCCTGCTGCGCGTCGATCAGGCGGGCGCGGCGGAACTCAGCATCCGCGAGGCGCCACAGCACCTCGGCGCGGGAGGTGTTCTCCGTCAGCGGCACGCAGAACTCGGCCGACAGCCGGGCGATCAGGCACTGGTCGAAGAAGGGGGGGAACGCCTCCTCCGCCGGGCGGAAGACATAGGTCAAGGTGACGGCGGCCGCGTCGGCCAGCAGCTGGCGGCCCTGGATGCGGTAGGGGATGCCCCGGCCGCGCCCGCCGGTGCCGGCGGACAGCGCCCGCAGGAAGTCGCCCGGCAGGGCGAAGGCGTGGGCGTGATCGGCGGGCGGCGGTTCGGCCAGCCGGTTCAGCGGCGCCTGGGCCGTGGCGAAGCTCCAGGCATGGGCGGACAGCAGGGCGTCGCGCACCGGCGGGTAGAGCGCGGCCGCCACCTCCGCCTCCGCCGTGCCGTCGGCGAAGGAGGCGATGGGGGCCGCGCCGATCTTGAGCAGGGCACGGGCGGATAGCCCGATCGCGGAAAGCGCCATCGGCTGGGGTCCTTCGGGGTGTGTTGGAGCGGAGGGGTGTTGGGGGTGTCCACAGATGGACACAGATGCACACAGATGCTGCGGAGTGGCCGGAGGATGACCTGAACCCACGGCGAAGCCTTGAATGGGAATGCTGCGCCTTCGGCGCGGTGCTCACGATCGGGGCGCGGCAGGGACGCGCCATCTGTGTCCATCTGTGTCCATCTGTGGACACGAACCCGGTCCCCGCCGTCGTGGACAGGGCCCGGGGGGTCGCGTCAGGCGGGGCGTCAGTCGGTGTTGGTGGCGCCGACGGCGGTCATGTCGGTGAGGTCCACCGTGCCGAGCGCGTTGGCGGCGACGACCAGGATGCCGGCGGCGGGGGTGCCGCCGGTGCTGGTGTTGGCCAGCACCATGTCGCCCACCCGCAGCATGTGCGCGGCGGCGTTGAAGTAGCCGCCGGCGCGCACGGCCGAGGCGGCGTCGGGGGTGGTGTAGTGCCAGAGCGTGAAGCCGTTGGCGTAGGCGAGCACGCTGAGGTCCTTCGGCTGGAAGGCCATGGGATCGATCTCCGGTTCTGTCGGGGGGAGGGGCGCCTTATTCCTTGCAGCGGAGGGTGACGACCCCCTCCGCGTCGATCAGCACGGCGCCCTGGCTCATCATGCTGTTGACGAAGTGCGCGGCGCGGTCGCCGTGCCAGGTGACGTCGGTGGTGACGTCGGCACCCGAGGCGTGGCCCACGGCCGTCTTGTGGAACCAGTGGCACTTGCGCACGCCGCCCGTGAGCGTCAGCCCGGAATGGGCGATCCAGAGCGTGCCCAGCCACTTCTTCGCCTGGCCGCCGAGCCAGGGCAGGTTGTCGTCGCCGACGATCAGGGAGCTGGCGAACTCGTTGATGGAGAGCAGCTGGTTCCACTGCTTGTAGCCGACGACGCACACGCGGCGGCCGTCGTCGGGCACGTCGGCCTTGCCCAGCATCTCCAGGGCGGTCAGCACCTTGTCCTTGGTCAGGCCGTCGGTGTCGGCCCCGGCGTAGCTGGTGGACTTGTCGAGCTGGGCGATGATCAGCTCGTCGGTCTTGCGGCCCAGCGCGTAGGCGCCGGCGCTGGCGATGACGGCGCGCTCGTCATGGTCGATCTTCAGCTCGTCGAGCTTGTCGACCCAGTCGCCGGCGTAATAGTCGGCCAGCGCGCACTCCACGGCCGCGTGCTCGACATTCATCACCGGCACGGCGCCGTGGCGGGCCTTGGTGCCGGCGACACCCTTGCCGACCTTCTGGAAGACGGCGGTCGCACCCTTGACGTTGGGCTTGGAGCGGACGAAGGGCCGCAGCTTGGAGCCCATCCGCTGATAGGCCTCGTGCACCTCGCGCTCGAACTGCTTGACGAAGGCCTGGTCGATACTGGTGGACATGGGATTTCGATCCTGTTCCGGTGGTTGGGGAGTCCGCGCCCGGGCCGCCGGTTGTCGGGCGCGGGACCGCGCCGGCCGGGGCGGGAGCCGGAAAAGGACGCGGCCGGGCCGCGCGGGCGGCTCCATGGGGGAGGCCCGCCGGTTGTCCGGCCGCGAGGTCTGGGATGGAGGCGGTCGGGGCAACAGGGTCCGTGCGGACGCACCCGTGGCCTCGACGGGGAAAGAAATAGGATTAATGTCCTTGACGTGTCAAGCGGGAAAATTCATGGCCGCACTTTCGGCCGCGCCCTTCGACAGGCTCAGGGTGATGCCGAATGAGGTGCAGGGGCCCGCTGGACAATAAACTGCCTCAGTAGCCCTCACCCTGAGCTTGTCGAAGGGCGAGGGCGCCGATACCGGCCCCTACCCCCGCCGGCGCGAGGCCTTCGCCACGGACTCCAGTGCCTTTGCGGCGGTGGTGGGGCGGACATGGTGGGGCATGTGGCCGACGCGGCGCAGCAGCACCAGCCGGGCGCGCGGCATCCGGCGCACCAGCCAGCGGGCGTGGCGGTCGGCGGGGGCCACCCGGTCGACGGTTCCGGCCACGACCACGACGGGCACGCCGCAGCGGCGCAGGCGCAGCGCGCGGGGGATCATGCTGTCGTTGAAGCCGCGCAGCTCGTCCGCCATGGCCTGCACGGCGCTGGGCTGGGCGGCCAGGGATGCTGGGAAATCGCGGAAGGCGGGCGGCACCGGGTGCGGCGCGAACACCTGGGCCAGACGCGGCCCGGCCAGCAGCCCGATCAGG
>JAJUIU010000146.1 GCA_029267445.1 Rhodospirillaceae bacterium | reverse complement strand
GGCGAGGCCCTCTACGCCAAGACGGATGTCGCGGGTCGGATGAGCACCCGCGACATCATCGCCTCCATGGAGCGGCAGAACGCCATCACGTCGGGCCAGTACCAGCTCGTCAGCGCGCCCGCCGAGGGTGCCGAGGGCGAGGTCGCGATGGGGACCGAGGGCGGGCAGCAGCCGGCGGCCCAGGGCGCGCAACAGGCCCAGGCGGCACCACAGGATGCGCAGGCGGCGACCCAGGCGGCGGCCCCCGCCGATGACGGCATCGACGAGTTGCCCCGCCGGGACCTCGTCCGCGCCATCCAGGAGGAGCTGAACCGCCTCGGCTACGACGCGGGCACGCCGGACGGCCTCTATGGCCCCTCCACCCGTGGCGCCATCCAGGCGTTCGAGGAGAAGGCCGGGACCGCGATCTCCGGTGGGGAGGCCACGCCGGACCTGCTGCGCGCCCTGCGCGGCACGCGGGAGGGCTGACCCGCCGGTATCGGTCAGCCGGCCTGCGTCGACTGGCCCCGCGCCCAGCCGGCGACGATGGCGCCGACGGCGTCGTTCTCGAAGGCGACGCCCAGCCCCTCGTCCGTCCGCCGCACGACGGTCAGTTCCGCCCGGATGCTGACGGCGGGAAGCTCCAGCACGCCGCGCGCGCCGGTGTCGATGCCGTGATGGGGGGCCAGGAAGGCGCCGGTGGCGGACACGTCGGCGATGCGGCACTCATGGGCCGCCCCGTCCACGCGCAGGATGACCGGCAGGGCCACGCTCCGCCGCTCGAAACCCCGGCGGCCGCCCGCATCCTCCGCGGGACCGCTCCCGTTTGAAAGTCCCAGTCTGGCGAGCAGTCCCTTCAGCATCCCGACCAATCCCGGCGGCCAAAGCGGCGCCCAGTCTAGCAGGGATTCGCGCGGAGGGAACGCGGCTGCGGCGGTCAGAGGGGATCGGGCGAAAGGTCGAGCTCGCGGATGTAGCGCTCCAGTCGCTGCCGCTCCTCGGCGGAGCTCTCGCGATAGGCGCGGGTCAGCCGGAAGGCATCCAGAAGTCCGGCCGGATCGGTCCCCTCGCCGCCGCGCAGGGCGCGGTCGGGATCCGGCATCGGCTGTATGGCTGCGACCTGCCTCACGGGTTGAACCACTCCCCCTTCGACTACCCCGAGTCTAGGTTTCGGCCTTGGCCGACCCAACTGGGCAAAAGGGGTAAATGGCGGGAGGCGGGTTAACTGTGGCGGAAATGCAGCCCGGAGGTGGTGATCCCGCTGGGACTCGAACCCAGGACCCCATGATTAAAAGTCACGTGCTCTACCGGCTGAGCTACGGGATCGAAACCGGCCTTCCGAAGGCGGCGCACCATAGTGGCAGCACCCCGCGCGGTCAACGCGGGAGATGGCGCCGCCACGGCCCTGGTCAAGGTTTCAGCGTCTGGACCCGGCGGCTCTGGTCGCCGTTGGAGCGCTCGACCGCGAACCGGTCGGCGAGGCGTTCGGCGACCCGTTTGCTGACGAAATGGCCGATATCGCCGCCCAGCCGCCCGATCTCCTTCACGAATCGGGAGGAGATGAACTGGTGGCGGTCGGACGCCATCAGGAACACCGTCTCGATCTGCGGGTTGAGCCGATGGTTCATGCCGGCCATCTGGAACTCGTACTCGAAGTCCGACACGGCGCGCAGACCGCGGATGATCACCGCCGCCTTCATGTCCACCGCGAAATGCATCAGCAGCGTGTCGAAGGCGCGGACCTCCACGGTGGTGCCGTGGGTGTTCATCGCCTCAAGCTCGTCGCGCACCATCTCCACCCGCTCGTCGGTGGAGAAGAGCGGCCCCTTGCCGGCGTTGCGGGCCACGCCGACGATCAGGTGGTCGACCACCTTGGTCGCCCGCTGGATGATGTCCAGGTGGCCGTTGGTGATCGGGTCGAAGGTGCCGGGGTAGACCCCGATCCGCTTGCGCGCCGCCATGCCCTGCCCCTCCCCGTCTCAGGCTTCCGGCGCGCCGCCCTCGGGCGCGCCGTCCTGGCCGTCCCCGAGGTCGCCGTCCTCGCCACCACCGTTCTCGGCACCGTTCTCGACCCCGTTCCCGTTGCCCTCGCCCGTGTCCTCGAGATGGGCGACGGACACCACCCGCTCCTCGCCCGACAGGCGGAACAGGGTGACACCCTTGCTCTTGCGACCGGTCAGGCGGATGTCGTGCACCGGCATCCGGATGACCTGTCCGGCGTCGCTGATCATCATCACCTGGTCGTTCTCATGGATCGGGAAGACGGCGGCGATGGCCTTGTTCCGGTCGCCCATGTCCATGTTCCAGATGCCCTGCCCGCCGCGCCCGGTCAGCCGGTACTCGTAGGCCGAGGTGCGCTTGCCGAAGCCCTGTTCGGACACGGTGAGGATGATCTCCTCCGCCGCCTGCATCTCGATGAACTGCTCCGGGGTCAGGTCGATGTCGGCCTCCACCGGGGTCGCCTCCACGTCCGGCGCCTCGTCGGTGTCGGTCGGCTCGCCCATGGCCTGGCGCAGCTGCCGCGCCTGCTTCAGGTAGGCCGCCCGCTGCTCGGCCGGGTAGTCGGTGTGGCGCAGGATCGACATGCCGATCACCTCGTCGCCCGCCTTCAGGCGGATGCCCCGAACGCCGGTGCTCGTCCGGCCGCTGAAGACGCGCACATCGTCGACCGCGAAGCGGATGCACATGCCAAGCCGCGTGGCCAGCAGCACGTCGTCCTTCTCGCTGCAGGTCCGCACCGCGATCAGCCGCTCGTCCTCCTCCTCGAACTTCATGGCGATCAGGCCGTTCGAGCGGATGTTGGTGAAATCCGACAGCCGGTTGCGCCGCACGCCGCCCTTGGACGTGGCGAACATGACGTGCAGGTCGCCCCAGGTGCCCTCGTCCTCCGGCATGGGCATGACGGC
The DNA here is from genome assembly GCA_029267445.1 of Rhodospirillaceae bacterium. Taxonomy (GTDB): domain Bacteria; phylum Pseudomonadota; class Alphaproteobacteria; order Azospirillales; family Azospirillaceae; genus JAJUIU01. Next base: position 1,392 of record JAJUIU010000146.1, on the reverse strand, counting down.
GGAGATGGTCTCCCCCTCCTCCAGCGGAAGCAGGTTGATCAGCGCCTTGCCGCGCGTCTGCGGCGTGCCCTGCGGCAGGCGCCAGACCTTCAGCTTGTGGACAATGCCGCGCGTGGTGAAGAACAGCATCGGCGTGTGGGTGTTCGCCACGAACAGCTCGCTGACGGCGTCCTCCGCCTTCAGCTGCATGCCCGCCCGGCCCTTGCCGCCGCGCGCCTGGGCCCGGTATGTGGACACCGGCACCCGCTTGATGTAGCCGCCCTGGGTGACGATGACGACCATGTCCTCGCGCTGGATCAGGTCCTCGATGTCGGACTCGAACTCCAGTTCCTCGATGGTGGTCCGGCGCGGCGTGCCGAAGCGCTCCCGCATGTCCACCAGCTCGTTGCGCAGGATGTCCAGAAGCAGGCCCCGGTCGCTCAAGACCGCGAGGTAGTGCTTGATCTGCTCCACGATGGCGCGCAGGTCGTTGCCGATCTGGTCGCGCTCCAGCCCGGTCAGTCGGTGCAGGCGCAGATCCAGGATGGCGCGGGCCTGGGCCTCCGACAGCCGGTAGGTGCCGTCGTCGGCGAGGCCGCGACCCGGCTCGTCGATCAGGGCGATCAGCGGGGCGACGTCGGCGGCGGGCCAGGCCCGGGCCATCATCTCCTCCCGCGCCGCCGCCGGGTCGGGCGACCGGCGGATCAGCTCGATCATCTCGTCCAGGTTGGCGACCGCGACGGCAAGGCCGACCAGGGTGTGGGCCTTCTCCCGCGCCTTGCCCAGTTCGAACTCGGTCCGCCGCGTGATGACCTGCTCGCGGAAGGCGAGGAACGCCTCGATCACCTGCTTCAGGTTCAGGGTCTGCGGCCGGCCGCCGCTCAGCGCCAGCATGTTCACACCGAAGCTGGTCTGCAGCGGCGTGTGGCGGAACAGCTGGTTCAGCACCACGTCCGCCATGGCGTCGCGCTTCAGCTCGATGACGAGGCGCACGCCGTCGCGGTCGGACTCGTCGCGCACCTCGGCGATGCCCTCGACCAGCTTCTCGTGCACCACCTCGGCGATGCGCTCCTGCAGCTTCGCCTTGTTCACCTGATAGGGCATCTCGGTCGCGACGATGGCCCAGCGGTCCTTGCGGACCTCCTCGATCTCCGTCTTCGCCCGGATGACGATGGAGCCGCGCCCAGTGTGGAAGGCGCTGCGGATGCCGGACTTGCCGAGGATGATGCCGCCGGTGGGGAAATCCGGGCCCGGCACGATCTCCATCAGCTCCTCGATGGTGATGTCCGGGTTGGCGATGGTGGCGATGCAGGCGTCGATCACCTCCGATAGGTTATGGGTCGGGATGTTGGTCGCCATGCCGACGGCGATGCCCTCGGAGCCGTTGACGAGCAGGTTGGGGAACCGGGCCGG
>JAJUIU010000119.1 GCA_029267445.1 Rhodospirillaceae bacterium | reverse complement strand
GAACCGGCCCCCTCACCCGGCTCCCTCCGGTCGCCACCCTCTCCCGCAGGGGGAGAGGGGGAACTTGGCGCTGCCATCATTCTGATTCAGCGAGCACGGACCCCCGGAACGCGGCCCTCAAGAACGCGTCCCCATTCAACCCTCTCCCCTTGCGGGAGAGGGTGGTGAGCGTCAGCGAACCGGGTGAGGGGAGACCCTCGCGTTCACTCCGCCGCAGTGGCGCGGCGGTCCAGGGTCCAGGTGGGGCGGACCCAGTGGCAGGTGTAGCCGTTGGGGTTGCGCTCCAGATAGTCCTGGTGGAACGGCTCAGCCTCCCAGAAGGGGCCGGCGGGCACGATCTCCGTCACCACGCGGCCGGGCCACTTGCCCGACGCGTCCACCTCCTCCTTCACCTGGCGGGCGACACTCTCCTGCGCCGGGTTGGTGAAGAAGATGGCGGAGCGGTACTGGGTGCCGATGTCGTTGCCCTGGCGGTTGGCCGTCGTCGGGTCGTGGATCTGGAAGAAGAACTCCAGGATGCGGCGGAAGCTGGTGCGGTCGGCGTCGTAGCGGACCTCGATCGCCTCCGCATGGCCGGTGCGGCCGGTCTTCACATGCTGGTAGGTGGCGTTGGGCAGGTCGCCGCCGGTGTAGCCCACGCGGGTGTCGACCACGCCGGGCAGCTTCCGGAACAGATCCTCCATCCCCCAGAAGCAGCCGCCGGCGAGATAGGCGGTCTCGATCGCCATGGTCATTCTCCGTAGATCAGCGATTTCCGTTTCCACAACAGGTAGTCCGGCGGACCATGCCGGTCCAGACACGCGCGATCACGAGGCCGTGTGCCCAAGGATTCCGCCACGGGCGCGGCCGGGACAGTCGACAGGGCCGCGTCCGCGCGCTACACCCCGCCCGGCATGACGGAGACCTCCACACTCGCCGCCCGCGCCGCGGCACTCGACCTGATCGAGGCCGTGCTGCGCAAGGGCGTGCCTTTCGACGACGCGGCGGACGCCCACAAGGGCCTGCGCGATCTCGAGCCGCGCGACCGCGCCTTCGTCCGGCTGCTGTGCGCCACGGTGTTCCGCCGCCTGGGCCAGATCGACGCGACGGTGACGGCCATGCTGGCCAACCCCGGCCAGCCGCCGAAGGGGGCGGTGCTGGACCTGCTGCGGCTGGGGGCGGCGCAGCTGCTGTTCCTGAACACGCCGGCGCACGCGGCGGTCGATACGGCCGTGGAACTGGCCGTGGCGCGCAAGCAGGCGCCCTACAAGGGGCTGATCAACGCCGTGCTGCGCCGGATGTCGCGGGAGGGGGCGGAGATCGTCGCCGCGCAGGACGCCGGGCGGCTGAACACGCCGGACTGGCTTTGGCTTTCCTGGCGGCAGGCCTACGGCACGGGGGCCACCCGCGCCATCGTCGAAGCGCACCTGCATGAGGCGCCGCTGGACATCACCGTGAAGTCGGACGCCGCCGCTTGGGCGGAACGGCTTGAGGCGACGGTGCTGCCCGGCGGCACGCTGCGCCGCGCGGCGGGCGGGGCGGTGACGGAGCTGCCGGGCTTCGCCGAGGGCGCCTGGTGGGTGCAGGACGCGGCGGCGGCCATCCCCGCCACCCTGTTCGGCGACCTCAACGGCCGCAGCGTCGTCGACCTGTGCGCCGCACCGGGCGGCAAGACCGCCCAGCTCGCCGCCGCCGGGGCGCGGGTGACCGCCGTCGACCGGTCGGAGAAGCGGCTGGAGCGGCTGTCGGCCAACATGGCGCGGCTGGGCCTGACGGCTGAAACGGTGGTGGCCGACGCGACCGCCTGGAAGCCGGACGCGCCGGTGGACGCCGTGCTGCTGGACGCGCCCTGCAGCGCCACCGGCACCATCCGCCGCCACCCCGACGTGGCCCGGCTGAAGGCGCAGGACGACGTGGCGAAGCTGGCCGGGGTGCAGCGACGCATGCTGAACCGCGCCGCCGCCATGCTGAATGCCGGCGGCACGCTGGTCTACTGCACCTGCTCCCTCCAGCCGGAGGAGGGGGAGGCGCAGGCGGCGGCGCTGCTGGAGCGGTCGCCGGAGCTGGAGCGCGTGCCCGTCACCGCCGCCGAGGTCGGCGGGCGGGCGGAGCTGCTGACGGAGGCGGGGGACATCCGCACCACGCCGGGGCACGGACTGGACGGGTTCTTCATCGCCCGCTTCAGGAAGCGTGGCTAGCCGACGATCGCCTCCGCCGAGACGACGATCCCGTCCTCGTCGCTGAACAGCCAGTGGCCGGGCGTGAAGTCGCAGCCGCCGAAGCTGATCGGGACGTCGACCTCCCCCGCACCGGTCTTCCCGCTTTTGCGCGGGTTGGTGCCCAACGCCTTGACCCCGAGGTCCAGCGCCTTCATGGCGACGCTGTCGCGGATGGCGCCGTTCACGATCAGGCCGATCCAGCCGTTGCGTTCCGCCAGCCCGGCGATGACGTCGCCGACCAGGGCGGTGCGCAGGCTGCCGCCGCCGTCGATCACCAGCACCGCACCCCCGCCCGGCGTGGACAGGACCTGCTTCAGCAGCGCGTTGTCCTCCCGGCAGCGGACGGTGCGGATCGGTCCGTTGAAGCTGGAGCGGGCGCCGAACTGGCGGAACTGCGTCTCGCAGCTCTGCAGCGTCGCCTCGTGCGCGTCGAACAGGTCGGCCGTTCGGATCGTCATCGGCGGGGCTCCGGGGGGGCGTGGGGATGGGCCGGATGCTATCGGCGGAACCCGGCGGCGGCAAGCGCATGAGGCTTTCGCTTGCGGGCGGATCGAAGCCCCGTCCACCGCTGTTGCTGTCCGCAGACAGAGGACCCGCCCGATGGACGCAGACCGGAACACGCCGATCGATCCGCTTTTCCGCCTCGCCTTCGACGCGGCGGCCCAGGCCATGATGCTGCTGGACCGGGAGCGGCGGGTGCTGGCCTGGAACAGGGCGGCGGAGACGCTGTTCGCGCGCCGGGCCACCGACATGATCGGGCGGACGGTGGACATCCTGTTCACGCCGGAGGACCGCGAGGCCGGCGCACCCGCCCGGGAGGTGGAGGAGGCGGCCCGGACCGGCGCGGCCGCCGACCGCCGATGGCACCTGAAGGCCGATGGCGAGCGCTTCTGGGCGGAGGGGGCCCTGGTCGCCCTGCGCGATCCGGCGCGCGGCACGCTGACCGGCTTCATCAAGTCGCTGGCGGACCGGAGCCATGAACAGGCGATCGAGCACCGGCTGCTGTCCGAACACGCGCTGCTCCAGCAGCTCCTGGAACAGCTCCCGGTCGGTGTCGCCATCGCCGAGGTGCCGTCCGGCCGACTGCTGTTCCACAATGAGGAGGCGGTCCGCCTGCTGGGCCATCCCCTGCTGGAAGCCGCCGATTATCATGGCTATGCGCGCTATGGCGCCCTGCACGGGGATGGAACGCCCTACCGCCCCGACGAGTATCCGATCGCGCGCGCCGTGCTGCGGGCCGAGACGGTCGACCGCGAGATCATGGCCTACCGACGGGGGGACGGCGTGATCACCAGCTTCGAGGTCAGCGCCGCCCCGGTGCGCCAGCCGGACGGGACGGTGACGCGGGCCGTCAGCACCTTCCAGGACGTCTCCGGCCGGCTTGCGGCGGAGGAGGCGCTGCGGGTCGCCGCCGCGCGGGAGAAGCTGCTGGCGCGGGAGGCGAGCCACCGGGTCAAGAACAGCCTCCAGCTTGTCTCCAGCCTTCTGTCGCTGCAGGCGTCGGGGACCCGCGACCCCGGCGTCCGCGGCGCCCTGACGGACGCCAGCGGCCGGGTCGCGACGATCGCGCGGCTGCACAACAGGCTGTGGCGGGAGGAGCGGTCCCAGCACGTCCGGCTGGATGATTTCCTGATCGAGCTGTGCGGCGAGCTTCAGACCCTGGGTCCGGGCCATCGCGTCGCCTGCCACGCCCTGGAGCCGATCGAGGTCGCCCCCGATATCGCGGCTCCGCTGGGGCTGATGGTCACGGAACTGGTCTCCAACGCCATGAAACACGCCTTCGGCGCCGGCATCGGCACGATCTGGGTCATGCTGGCCCCGATCGAGCGGGGGCGGTCGCTGCGGCTGGAGGTGCGCGACCGGGGGTGCGGCCTGCCGCCGGACTTCGACTTGGACGCCGTCTCCCGGCGGCCGGGCAGCCTCGGCATGCGGCTGGTGACCGCGCTGGCCGATCAGGTGAGCGGACGGCTGTCGGCCGAGCGGGCCAACCCCGGCAGCCGCTTCGTCATCGAGCTGCCGGTCTGCGAGGATCCGCCGACGGGGTGAAACCCATGCGCGTGACCGGGGGCGGACCGGCGGGTGCCGTCTCTTGCGGGACCGGGCCGCACTTGCTACCAACCGGCCATGCCGAAGCAGCCCATCCGCATCGCCCCGTCCATCCTCTCGGCCGATTTCGCCCGGCTGGGCGAGGAGGTCCGCGCCATCGACGCGGCCGGCGCCGATTACATCCATATCGATGTGATGGACGGGCACTTCGTGCCGAACATCACCATCGGGCCGGGTGTCGTGAAGGCGCTGCGTCCCCATTCGGCGAAGCCCTTCGACGTGCATCTGATGATCGCGCCGGTGGACCCCTATGTGCAGGCCTTCGCCGAGGCGGGCGCCGACATCATCAGCTTCCATCCCGAGGCGGGGCCGCACCCCCACCGCACGGTCCAGCTGATCCGCTCGCTGGGCAAGAAGCCGGGCATCGTGCTGAACCCGCACACGCCGATCGAAATCGTCGACTATCTGCTGATGGAGGTCGACCTGGTGCTGGTGATGTCGGTCAATCCCGGCTTTGGCGGGCAGAGCTTCATCACGAGCCAGCTTGAGAAGATCGCGTCCCTGCGGGCCCGGATCGACGCGGCGGTGGCCCGGCGCGGCGGTCGCCCCATCGATCTGGAGGTCGATGGCGGCATCAATTTCGAGACGGCCGGGCACGCCATCGGCGCCGGGGCCGACGTGCTGGTGGCCGGAACCGCGACGTTCCAGGGCGGGGCCGACGCCTATGCGGCGAACATGCGCCGCCTGCGCGGCCAGGCCGGCTGACGGGTCGGCGGGACGATGGCCAAGGGGGGATCGCAGCACCGCCGTTTCCGCCCCGGCCCCGCCGGGATGCTCTATGGCTCGGCCGTGTACGGGATGCTGGCGCTCGGCGGCGGCGGCCCGGGGGACCTGTCGGTGGTGCCGCCCGATCCCTGGCCGGGCGACGCCAACGCCGGGGCCGAACTGCTGAACGGCGTGTTCCGCTTCGCCGGCCAGGGCTTCCAGGGCGACATGCCGCCCTGGCGGCCCAAGGCGGCGTCGGCGAGCTGGCTGGCCGAGATGCACGGCTTCGACTGGCTGCGCCATCTGCGCGCCATCGGCGGCGATTCCGCCCGGCGGCAGGCGCGCGCCCTGGTCAGCGCCTGGATCGACGCCGAGGGGCGGCGCTGGACTCCGGTCGCCTGGGCCCCTGACGTGCTGGCCGCCCGGCTCTGCTCCTGGATCGGCCAGCACGACTTCTTCCTGGCGAGCGCCGACGACGCGCTGAGGGCCAAGGTGTTCGACAGCATGGCTCGGCAGATGCGGCACCTGGTCCGGGCCGTGCCGGGGCCGTTGCAGGGCGGGGCGCTGATCCTGGCGATCAAGGGGCTGGCCTATGGCGGTCTGTGCCTGCCGGGCCTGCCCAAGGCGGCCGAACGGGCGCGCGCCCTGCTGGAACGGGAGCTGCCGCGCCAGATCCTGCCCGATGGGGCGCAGGTGGAGCGGTCCCCTTCCGTGCACCTCCAGGTGCTGCGGCACCTGATCGACCTGCGCGGCTGCTACCGCGCGGCGCGGGTGGAGGTGCCCGAGGTGCTGCAGCACGCCATCGACCGGATGACGCCGACCCTGCGGTTCTACCGGCACGGGGACGGCGGCCTCGCCCTGTTCAACGGCGGACGGGAGGAGGAGCCGATCCAGGTGGACACGGTGCTGGGCCAGGCGGACGCGCGCGGCCGGCCGCTGAAGACGGTACCCCATGTCGGGTTCGAACGGCTGACGGCGGGACGGGCCTGCGTGCTGTTCGACGCCGGAGCGCCGCCCCCGCCGGGCCTGGACGCCCGCGCCCATGCCGGCACGCTGAGCTTCGAGATGAGCGTGGGGCGGGAGCGGCTGGTGGTGAACTGCGGCGCCCATCCCAGCGACAGCGGGCCGTGGCGCGCGGCCCTGGCGGCGACGGCGGCCCATTCCACCGTGACGGTGGAGGACACCAACTCCGCCGCCGTGCGCGATGACGGGGGCCTCGACCGCCGGCCGCGGCAGGTGGACGGCAGCCGCCAGGAGGCCGACGGGGGCGTGCTGGTGGAGGCGCACCATGACGGCTACCGCGAGCCGTTCGGCCTGATCCACCGCCGCCGCCTGTACCTGTCGGAGTCGGGGGAGGATCTGCGCGGCGAGGACATGCTGGAGGGCGGCAGCGGCAAGGCGTTCGCCGTGCGCTTCCACCTGCACCCCGGCGTCCAGGCGAGCCTGCTGCAGGGCGGGACGGCCGCCTTGTTGCGCCTGCCGTCGGGACAGGGCTGGCGGCTGCGCACGGCGGGCGGGGTGCTGGAGCTGGCCGACAGCGTGTATCTGGGCACCGGGGCGGAACCGCGCAAATCCCGCCAGCTCGTCATCCGGGGCACGACCGAGCCCGGCACCACACAGATCAAATGGGCCTTCCGCCGCGAGAAGAAGACGGACGGCCCCGCCGAACCCACAGCCGAAAGCTGAGCACCGAACCATGACCGCCAAGACCTTCGCCCCCGGCCCCGACCGTGTCGCGCTGAAGCGCGCCATCATCTCCGTCTCCGACAAGACGGGCCTTGTCCGGCTGGGACGGGAGCTGGCGCAGCGGGGGGTGGAGATCCTGTCCACCGGCGGGTCGGCCAAGACCCTGACGGATGCCGGCGTGCCGGTAACGGAGGTGGGGGCCTGGACCGGGTTCCCGGAGATGATGGACGGGCGGGTGAAGACCCTGCACCCCAAGGTGCATGGCGGCATCCTGGCCCGGCGCGACGACCCGGCCCACGCCAAGGCCATGACGGAGCACGGCATCCCCGGCATCGACCTGGTGGTGGTGAACCTCTACCCGTTCGAGGCGACGGTGGCGAAGGGCGGGGACTTCGCCAGTTGCGTGGAGAACATCGACATCGGCGGCCCGAGCCTGATCCGGGGGGCGGCCAAGAACCACGACTTCGTCGCCGTGGTGACGGACCCGGCGGAGTATGACGGGCTGCTGGACCAGCTTTCGCGGAACGACGGGGCGACGACACGGGATTTCCGGAGGGCGCTGGCGGCCAGGGCGTATGCGCGGACGGCGGCGTACGACGCGGCGATCGGGACATGGTTCGCGGGGCAGCTGGGCGAGGCGTATCCGGAGCGGATGAATTTCGGCGGCAGGCTGCGCCAGACCCTGCGGTACGGGGAGAACCCGCACCAGACGGCGGCGTTCTTCACCACAGGCGAGGAGCGGCCCGGCATCGCCACGGCGATCCAGCTGCAGGGCAAGGAGCTGTCGTACAACAACCTGAACGACACCGACGCCGCCTTCGAGTTGGTGGCGGAGTTCGAGCGGCCGGCCATCGCCATCATCAAGCACGCCAACCCCTGCGGTGTCGCGGAGGGGGCGGACCTGCACGACGCTTACCTGAAGGCGCTGGCTTGCGACCCGGTGAGCGCGTTCGGCGGCATCATCGCGGCGAACCGGCCGCTGGACGCCGCGACGGCGGAGGAGATATCGCGCCTGTTCGCCGAGGTCGTGATCGCCCCGGATGCGGACCAGGGGGCGCGGGACCTGCTGGCCAGCAAGAAGAACCTGCGCGTGCTGCTGACCCGCGACATGCCGGACCCGGCGGCACCGGGCCTGACCGTGAAGTCGGTGGCGGGCGGATACCTGGTGCAGACCCGCGACAATGGCAGGATCGGCGAGGCGGACCTGAAGGTGGTGACGAAGCGGGCGCCGACGGCGGCGGAGCTGGCGGACCTGATCTTCGCCTTCCGGGTGGCCAAGCACGTGAAGTCCAACGCCATCGTGTACGCCAAGGCCGGCCGCACCGTGGGCATCGGGGCCGGGCAGATGAGCCGGGTGGACTCATCCCGCATCGCCGCCTGGAAGAGTGCGGACGCGGCCAAGGCGGCGGGTCTCGCGGAACCGGGGACGCGCGGCAGCGTGGTGGCCTCCGACGCCTTCTTCCCCTTCGCCGACGGGCTGATCGCCGCGGCGGAGGCGGGGGTGACGGCGGTGATCCAGCCGGGCGGCAGCGTGCGGGACGCCGAGGTGATCGCCGCCGCCGACGAACGCGGCCTCGCCATGGTGTTCACCGGCATGCGCCACTTCCGGCACTGAGGGCGGCGGACATCACGGGAACTGGGTGAGGACGCAGGCCGGGCAGGTGCGGGCGACGCGGAAGGCGTCCGGCCGGCCCTCCACCGCGCTGACGAGATATTCCGGCATCTCCCCCATCGGGCCGGGGCCGCGCCAGCCGCAATGCATGCGCCAGCCGTCGGCCACCTTGGTGATGCCCTGGCAGAGGATGACCCGCGCCGGGCCGCCGGCCCCGCCGCTGCTGGCGGTGATGCCCGGTCCGCCGTCGCAGGTGGCGGCACTGCGCCAGAGGTCCTGCCCCTGGGCCACCACGGGGAACAGCGCGTCGCCGAAGGGCAGCAGGCTGCGCCACTGGGGCCGCACCTCGGCAGGGCCGGCGGCGGGGGAGACGAAGCCCACGCACCCCTCCCCCACCAGGCCGGGGCTGTCGGGGTTCCGCCGCTTCCAGGCCAGCAGGCCGGCGGCCGCCGCGCGCTCCACCTCCGGCACGCGGTCGCCCGGGAAGGGGCCGGCGGCGGGTGTCGCCGGAACCTCCACCACCAGCCCCGGATCGGTGGGCGGCGGGCCGCCGGCGTCCAGCCTCTCCGCACTCGGGCCGGTGCAGGCGGCGAGGACCGGTAGCAGGGCGAAAAGGGCGGTGCCGAGGGCGGTCTGGGCGAGGCTGCGGCGCATGGCGGGCTCCCTGTCGATGGCGCGTCCCAAAATTGTCCCCCCGGCCAACAGGGGAGGGCGGGCGGACGTTCCGGGGGGTGCGGGTTCCGAGGGGCCGGGGCCGGTCTTGGGTCCACAGATGGACACAGATGGACACAGATGGGGTGGTGCCGGTTCCGGGGGGCCGGGGCGGGCGGCAGGGAGGTGGGGTTGGTTGCGCCTTCGGCGCGGGGGGGCGTGCGGTCCCCTCGCCCTTCGACAGGCTCAGGGTGAGGGGACATGGGACATGGGACG
>JAJUIU010000096.1 GCA_029267445.1 Rhodospirillaceae bacterium | reverse complement strand
GCCCAGGGCGCGGTCGGCCGGCTGGCGCACCAGCCGGTCGCAGGATCGGGCCAGCACGGGCAGCGCCTCCGCGTGCCGGTCGGTGGCCCAGCCGGGCATGTCCCGGAAATCGGCCGGCGCCAGCGTCAGCTTGGCCGGCGGCGGTTCGGGCGGGGGCTTGGGCGCGCAGGCGGCCAGGGACAGAATGGCGGTGGCGAGGAGGACGGGCAGGCGCATGGACGGTCCGGACTTGGCGGAGCGGAACGGCCGGACCTTAATGCGCCGTCTGCGTCTCCACCAGGAGCCAATTCGGGTCCTTGGAGCGGACGTTGCGCGAGAAGGTCCAGATGTCCACGACCTCCAGCGCCTGATCGGGATCGCCGTCCACCACCGCACCCTCGGCGTCGCGGGTGACGTTGATCTGGCGCGTGGTGAACTTCACCTGCACCACGGCGTGGCGGCCGTCCATCCGGGCGTCCAGCAGGTCCACGGCGTCGAAGGCCTTGACCTCGGTCGTCAGGGTCTCACCGGCGGCCTGCCGGGCGCGGATGGCCTCGGCGAAATTGTCGTAGACGTCGTCGGCCAGCAGCGGACGCAGTGTCGCCGTGTCGCCGGCCGCGAAGGCGCCGACGATCATCTCGAACGCGGCGCGCGCACCCTGCAGGAAATAGCGTTCGTTGAAGCTGGGATCGGCGGCGCGCACCTGGCGGACGCCGTCGGCCAGGGTGGCCGGGGCCTCCCGCGTCGGCGGCATGTCGGGCACGCGGCCCCGTTCAGGCAGGTGCACGACGTTGTCGGCATCCTCCGCAGGCGCGCCGGGTGCCTGGGGCGGGCGCTGGGCGAAGGGGTTGGGGCGCTGACGCTCCTCCCCGTGCCGTTTGCCCAGCACGCTGCGCAGACGATAGACCAGGAACGCGGCCACCATCGCGAAGATGAGGATGTCGACGAAGTAGAACCCTTCACCCATCAAGCGTTTTCCGTTCCGTCAAGGGCTCCGGCGCGGCGGCACCGCGTCGGGAGGGACCGCGGGCTAGGCACCCCCGCGGGTTCGACCGGGAAACCGGCCGGGATGTCGCCGTGCGCGCCGCCGGCCCCTTCCTGAAGCCATCGGCAAGGCCCAACTGTACCTTACCCGCCACGGACGGCACACCCCCATCAAGGCCCTGTCCAAGGGCAACCGGGTATCGAGAACCGGACGTTCCCGGCTCCATACCGGAAACGGCCGCGCGGTGGGGGGTTCCAAACGGGCCCCTGGCCCGCCGCCTTACCACCGGTTAGATAGGCCTTCGACCTGAAAAGAGCAAGGATGCCCATGCGTCTGGTCCTCGCCCTGCTGCTGTTCCCGCTGCTGGAGATCGCCGGCTTCATCCTGGTCGGCGACGCCATCGGCGTGGGGCCGACCCTGCTGCTGATCGTCGCCTCGGCGGTGGCGGGCGTGCTGCTGCTGCGCAGCAACGGGGTGGACACGCTGCGCCGCGCCCAGGCCCGTATGGACCGGGGCGAGCCGCCGGTGCGCGAGGCGTTCGACGGGCTGTGCCTGGCGCTGGCCGGGCTGCTGCTGTTCATCCCAGGCTTTCTCACCGACCTGCTAGGGCTGCTGCTGTTCCTGCCGCCGGTGCGCGGCTGGCTGTTCGGTCGCATGAACATCATGACGGTCGGCAGGCCGGGCGGCCCGGGCGGGGGCTTCGGTGTGAACGCCGGCCGCTACGAGCCGGGCCGTCGGGGCAGCACCACCGTGATCGAGGGCGACTACACCGAGGTGGAGGTGCGGGCCGACGGCGATCCGCCCCCGCCGGAGGAGCTGCCCCCGCCCGACAGCCGCTGGCGCCCGCCGCCGCGCGACTGACCCAACCCCGCCGGCCTACTCCCGCCGGTAGGCCTCCACATAGGTCTTGGTCCGGGTCAGCAGCGTCTCCCAATTCGCGGCCAGCGCGTTGTAATGCGCCGTCGTGCACGGCGCCTCGTGGCCCAGCGAGACGCCCAGGTCGTAGATCGCCTCGATCCGGCCCATGTTGCGGGCGAGGCGGTAGTGCCGGTACCAGCCCAGCATCTCGTCGCGGTCCGGGCTGCGGCCGAAGCGGCACTGGTCCTTGAAGCCCTCGAGCTGGCCGGACACCAGGATCAGTTCGGCGTGGAGTTCGAAGTCGGCCGGAACCTGCCCCAGCGTGCCGGGCGGCAGGCGGTCGGGCGGCGGTTCGGGCGGCCGGTCGGGGGCGGCATGGGGGCCCAGCACGACGGGACCGGCCGTCGTCGCAGGTGCTGCGGTCGGAACCGCCGCCGCCAGGGCGATGAACAGGCAGGCCGCCACGCCGGCGGGCCGGAGCGGGTATCGGGACATGGTCCTTGATCTCCGGTTGCCAGGATCGGCCGGGTTCCACCCTCGAGGCGCCCGCGACGAGGCGGGGCGGCGGGAACCGGCGGCCGGGTGACGACAACAGCCCCGCCCCGCCGGTGTTCCGCAACCGCGAAATCGGCGAGGACCTATCCGTGCAGGCGCTTGAAGGCCAGGAATTCCCGGCGGTTGCGCGGTCCGTAGGTTTCGAACGCCGGGTCGGGGCTTTGGTCGTACGCCCGCCGGATGCGCCCGATGGGATCGGCGTCCGCCCGTTTGAGGAAGCGCGGTTCGGCGATTCCGTAGGGGGTCATGGCGTTGCGGCCCAGGATCCTGGCCTTGAGCGCGGGCGTCAGCTCGGGATAGCCGTGCCTCTCCCGGAGTTCGGGCGCGATCTGGAAGGCGCGGAAGGCCTGGATCTGGTCCTGCGGGCTGCCGTACCAGACGCTGTCCGTGCCCCACAGCACCCGGTCCGGGCCACAAGCCTTGATCAGCTTGCCCAGCGCGTGGGCGGCCTGGGTCGGGTCGCGCAGCATCAGGAACCGCCAGGTGCTGCCCAGCTCGGCATAGACGTTGGACCCCGGTGCGATGCCGTTGTCGGCCAGGCTCTTGACCAGCGTGTCGATCCCGCCGGTGCTGGCGGGGTCGTAGGCCTTCTCCTCCACATCCGGGTCGTAGCCCGCGTGGTAGATCAGGAAGGTGACGTCCGGGAACAGCTTCGCCGCCCGGCCGACATCCACGCAGGTGGAGAATTCATAGCCCTGCTTGCTGAACGGGATGCCCTTGTGGATGGCGATCATCGGCACGCCCAGTGCCCGCGCCTTCTCGATGAAGGGGATGCCGTGGGTGGGATCGTCCAGAAAGAAGCCGCTGGCGGGGCCGGCGGGACCGTACTGGGTGTAGGTTTTCCAAGCGGAGATTTTGAACTCCGCCACCGCGCGGTCCATCGGGGCGAGGCCATCCGGCGCGTTCGGATTCACCGGGCAGTGGAGAAGCAGCCGGTCGGTGCCGTCCAGCGCCTTGGCAAGCGCCCGGGTGGCCGCCGCCTCCTCGATGGTCAGCGGCTGGCGGTCGTAGGGGGCGGGCACGAAGGACAGCACCATCATGTCCGTGTCGCTGTCCAGGAACACGTCCTTCAGGAACCGGTCCGCCCCGAAGCAGCGCAGGTAGCCCAGCACTTCCGCGTCCGAACCCTCCCTACACGTGGCGTTGGGCAGGCCCTGGAGGGGGCGGCGGTCGGGCGGCAGCTTGCCGATCCAGGCGCCGGTGGGGTTCACGTGGTGGCCCTGCACGTCGAACACGAACTCCCGCTTCGCCAGGGTGGCGTCGGCCACCTGGGTGTCCAGGGCGGCGTCGGCCGGCAGGTCATAGTACCCGCCGGTGCGCCCGGCGGCGGCGTGCGCCCGGTTCAGGGCCAGCAGCGCCGTGGCGGCCCCGCAGCTGGTGGTCAGGAAGGCGCGCCGGCCCAAGCCCAGGCGCCGGGCGTTGTCCCCGGCGGCGCGCTGCGCCTCCGCCACCGCCTTCGCCACATGGGGCGGCAGGGCGATGGGCGCGAACTCCCCGTTCGTGGCCGTGTCGATCTTGACCGGCAGGCGGGTGCCGTCGGGGTCGAATTCCGAAACGCTGCCGGCCATGGCTGTCCTCCCGGAGTGGCCGGCGGTTGGCGGTCAGCCGGCGTAGATGTCGTCCAGGTCCAGCGTGACATCCAGGCCGGGAAGGTCAAGAGACCCTTCGTCCGTCAGGGTCTCCCGCGTCCAGCCGCCGTCGGGCTCGCGGCGGTCCAGTTCGACGTAGCGGCGATCCTGCGCGACGATCAGGATCGCCTGGACCGAGGGCACGGATCGGTAATTGTGCCGCTTCTCCAGCCGGTCCGTCGCCTCGGTGCTGTCGGACAGGACCTCGACCACCAGGACCGGAGCCGCGATGACGCGGCTGTCCCCCGGCGTTTCCGTGCAGCTGACGACAAGGTCCGGGTAATAGTAGGCGCGGGCGGCGGACACATGGACCAGCACGTCGTTCGCCAGGGCCTCGCATGGCCGCCGCAGTTTGGCATCAAGGCGGGTCAGCAATCGCCGGACGACGCGCGCATGCTGGACCGTGGCGCCCGTCATCGCCCGGATGTCGCCATCCACATACTCGTGGCGCACGTGGGACCGGGCCTCCTCTGCGAGGAAGGCCTCCGGCGTCAGGAAGACAGGGCGGTGAGCGGCGCGCATGAGCCAAGGATAACACGTGCCACAGGGCCGCTGAAGCGGTGCCAAGGGCGTCAGCCGTCCGGCCGCAGGGTCGCGAAAGCGGGCGGGGAGGGGGTGATCGGTCCCACGTAGAAAACCCCGTCATCCTCGCCGACCGTATCCGCATCCAGCTTGATGAAGGGGCCCTTGTGCGGGCTGTCCACGAGGTTGAGCGCCGCGCGCTCCCACACGCCGCAGCCCGACGCCCGCGTCCCGTAGCAGACCCAGGCCTTTCCCGCCTCGTGGGACATGTGCAGGACGATCGCCTCGTCGCGGTCGAAGTGGCTCGACAGATTGGCCGTCGGCTGATCCGGCGGGTTGCCGTTCCACAGCACGTGGAGGCGCCCCATCAGCACGATGCCGATCCCGTCCCTGGCGGGGGGGAAGTTCTCGCGGATGTATCGCGCCCGCCCCGTGTCGGTGGATGGCGCGTCGCGTTCGTAGCGCACCACGGCATGGACCTCCACCGGATATCCGGCGGCCTGCAGCAGGGCGACGCGTGTCAGCAGGTCCAGCTTCGCCGAAGTGTGGACACCGAACTGGAAATCGTTCCACCACCAGTAGGTGAAGAGCAGATCGGGGTTCCGGCCGCCGTCCTTCAGGAAGGCGTCGATGGCGGGCTGGTCGCCATGGTCCATCTCCAGCCCCAGGACCACGCGCTCGCCCCTGGCCAGATAGCCGCAGATCAGTTCGTAAAGGAAGGCGGGAACCTGTTCCGTCCCGTGGATCTCCGCCAGGAAGATCAGGCGCTGCGGCCTTTCGTACAGTTCCTGGAAACCGGCCGGCGTTTCGCATGCGAGCGGGGGTGGGGTGGCCGCCGCCCTTCCCGGAAGCAGGAGGGCGAGGAGGGCCAGGGCGGCGGCGATGGCGGTGCGGGTCATTGGCGGCCCCGTCGCTCAAGGGGTACAGCCGAAGATAGATCAACCCTCCCGACGCAGCAATCCCCGCAGCCGGTACAGCGCCTCCAGCGCCTGTTTCGGCGTCAGCTCGTCGGGGTTGATCGCGGCGAGTTCCGCCTCCAGCGGCGAGGGGCCGGCGGGGGCGCTGGGCTGGGCCGCATGGGCGGGGCGCTTTGCGGCGGCGCTGAACAGGGGCAGGTCCTCCGCCAGCTTGGCGACGGCCCCGCCCTGCTCCCCCTTCTCCAGCAGCGCCAGAACCTGTTCCGCCCGCGAAACGACCGCCCCAGGCAGGCCTGCGAGCCGCGCGACATGGATGCCGTAGCTGCGGTCGGCCGCACCCGGCGCCACCTCGTGCAGGAACACCACGTCGCCCTGCCACTCCTTGATCCGCATGGTGTGGCAGGCGAGGTCCTTCAGCTTCGCATCCAGCAGCGTCAGCTCGTGGTAATGCGTGGCGAACAGGGCGCGGCAGCGCGTCACCTCGTGCAGCTGCTCCACGCAGGCCCAGGCGATGGACAGGCCGTCGAAGGTGGCGGTCCCCCGCCCGATCTCATCCAGGATGACGAGGCTGCGGGCCGTGGCCTGGTTCAGGATGGCGGCCGTCTCGACCATCTCCACCATGAAGGTGGACCGGCCGCGCGCCAGATCGTCGGCGGCACCCACGCGGCTGAACAGCTTGTCCACCGCACCGATGCGGGCGGACCTGGCGGGCACGAAGGCGCCCATCTGCGCCAGCACGGCGATCAGCGCGTTCTGCCGCAGGAATGTGGATTTGCCCGCCATGTTGGGGCCGGTCAGCAGCCACAGGCGCCTGTGCCCCGTCAGGTCGCAGTCGTTGGCGACGAAGGGGCCGCCGCCCGCCTCCACCAAGGCCTGTTCCACCACCGGGTGGCGCCCGCCCTCGATCACGAAATCCAGGCTTCCGTCCACCACCGGGCGGCACCAGCCCTTGTCCACGGCGAGGTCGGCCAGCGCCGCCGTGACGTCCAGGGTGGCGAGCGCCCGGGCCGTGGCGGCGACCGCGTCCGCGCGCTCGGCCACCGCGCGCACCAGCTCGTCGAACACCTGGAGTTCCAGGGCCAGGGCTTTGTCCCCCGCCTCCGCCACCTTGCGCTCCAGGTCCGACAGCTCCACCGTGGTGAAGCGGACGGCCCCGGCCATGGTCTGGCGGTGGATGTAGGTTTCGCGGTTGGCCCCGGCCATCAGCTTGTCGCCGTGGGTGGCCGTGACCTCGATGTAATAGCCCAGCACGTTGTTGTGCCGGATCTTCAGGCTCGATATGCCGGTGGCCTCGGCGTACTTGGCCTGCAGGTTGGCGATGTGGCGGCGGCTGTCGTCGCGCAGGGCCACCAGCTCGTCCAGGGCGGGGGAGTAACCGCGCGCGACGAAGCCGCCGTCGCGGGCCAGCAAGGGCAGCTCCGGCCCCAGCGCCCGGCCGAGCAGGCCCACGATCTCCTCATGGTCGCCCAGGTCGCGGGCGACAGCCGACAGGCCGGCGGGCAGGGGCGTGATGCGCGGTTCGGCCAGCTTGGCGCGCAGGTCGGCGGCCTGGGCCAGCCCGTCGCGGATGGCGGCCAGGTCGCGCGGGCTGCCGCGCCCCAGCGTCAGGCGGCTGAGCGCGCGCTCCACGTCCGGCGTCTGGCGCAGCGCACCCCGCACGCCCAGGCGGGCAAACTCCTCGCCTGTGAAGAAGGCCAGCATGTCCTGGCGCGCGGATATCGCCACGGGATCGGTCAGCGGGGCCGCCAGCCAGCCGGCCAGCAGGCGCGCACCACCACCCGTGACCGTGCGGTCGATCACCGCCAGCAGGCTGCCCTTCCGCTCCCCCGTCAGGGTGCGGGACAGCTCCAGGTTCCGGCGGGTGGCGGGGTCGATCTCCAGCGTCTGCCCGGCGGCGAGGCGCCGGGGCGTGTCCAGGCGGGGCAGCCTGCCCTTCTGGGTCAGCTCGACATAGTCCACCAGGGCACCGGCGGCGGCCACCTCCCCGCGCGTGAAGGCGCCGAAGGCGTCCAGCGTGCCGACGCCGTAGAGGTCCAGCAGGCGGCGGCGCCCGTTCTCGCTGTCGAAACGGGGGTTCGGCTGCACGGTCAGGGACCGCTTCCACTCCCCCCACAGCTCGAACAGCTCCGGCGCCTGGGCGAGGCGTTCGGGGATCAGCAGCTCGCCCGGCGACAGGCGCGCCAGGGCCGCCGCCAGACCCGCCCGCTCCACCGGCTGGCAGGTCAGCTCGCCTGTGGAAAGGTCCAGCCAGGCGAGGCCCGCCTCGCCCGCCGCCTCCGCCACGGCGGCCAGGTAGTTGTTGGCCTTGGCGTCCAGCAGCCCGTCCTCGGTGATGGTGCCGGGGGTGACCACCCGCACCACCTCCCGCCGGACCACCGCCTTGGACCCGCGCTTCTTCGCCTCCGCCGGGTCCTCCGTCTGCTCGCAGATGGCGACCCGGAAGCCGGCCCGGATCAGGCGGGACAGGTACTGCTCGTGGCTGTGCACCGGAACGCCGCACATGGGGATGTCCTCCCCCAGGTGCTGGCCCCGCTTGGTGAGTGCTATGTCGAGGGCGGCCGCCGCCTGCACCGCGTCGTCGAAGAAAAGCTCGTAGAAGTCGCCCATGCGGTAGAACAGCAGGCAATCCGCATGCTGGCCCTTGATCTCCAGATACTGCGCCATCATCGGCGTGACGGCTGCGGTCTGGGCGGCGTTCTGGGCTGCTGTGGGTGCGGCGGCGTCGGGCAAGGCGGGGCGGCGTGTCAGCGATTGGGTCGGGCGAAGCTAGCACCTTGCGCGTACGGCCTCAAAGGTCCAGCCGCCGCCTCACCTCCGCCAGCAGGCCTTCGGCACCGGCCTCCACCAGGTCCAGCACCTCGTCGAAATGGTCGGCATGGCCGTAGTAGGGGTCGGGCACGTCGCGGCCGCGCAACGCCCCCGGCGCGAAGTCCATGAACATGGCGAGCCTGTCGTGCGACCCCGGCGGGCCGATGCGGGCGAGCTGGGCCAGATGCCCCCGGTCCATCGCCAGGATCAGGTCGAAGCGGGCGAAATCCGCCGGGCCGACCTTGCGGGCGCGCAGGTCGGAGATGTCGATCCCGCGCGCCGCCGCGTGGCGGATGGAGCGGGGGTCGGGCGGCTCCCCCACATGATAGCCGTGGGTGCCGGCACTGTCGGTCGCGACCCGGTCGGCAAGCCCCGCCCGCCGCAGCTTGGCGCGGAACACCCCCTCCGCCGTCGGGCTGCGGCAGATGTTCCCGGTGCAGGCGAACAGGATGGACAGTCGCATCGATCAATCTTTCCGTTGGCAATTCATTTTCGCGCCCAAAGCGAGATGGAAATGGCTTTGACACGCAATTTCCCTTCGGATACTCGCATCACGCAAAAGTTACCTCATCTGGGCCGGATTCATGCTGATCGGAACGGGCAGAAGAAGCGCGATTCACTTGCGGGAATGGGTTCCGAAGGACTCTCCGGTCAAGGGCGACATCGTGCGGGCCGTGCTGGTGCACAACATCGGCAGTCAGCATGTTTCCGATCATCTGAGGCACTGGTCTCCCCTGCTCGATCAGTATCGGGGGGCTCAGGGTGACGGCGATTGGGACTGGATGCTCAACATCCTTGAGCAGCATGAGGCGGTCGACGAAGGTCGCGCCACATCCTGCACCGGGTTCGCCATCGAGGCCGACGGTGTAACCCAGGGCCTGATGTTGGTCAGGGTGGGCGAACACGCCAACCTCACCGCGCAACTGGACGACCGGCTCGTCTATGTCGCCTACCTCGCCACCGCACCCTGGAACCGTGACGATCTGGTGGCAACGCCCGCGGGCCGGCCGTTCCGGCGGCTGTCGGGCGTCGGCACGGCCCTGATCAGGGCCGCCATCGTCCACAGCCACGAGGCGGGATTGGACGGGCGCGTCGGCCTGCACGGGCTTGAGGATGCCCTTGGCTTCTACCAGAAGGCGTGCTATTTCACCTATCTCGGTTTGGAAGTGCTGGCCAAGGAGGAGCCCTACCCCTGGTTGGAACTTCCCGCGGTGTCGGCGCATTATTTCCTGGGATCTCGACCGCGATGAACGACCTCTTCACTTACGAATACGACATCGACTGGCTCGACCAGAGCCTCTCGACTGGGAACGACGGTGCCGCCACGACCGGATGCGCGCCCGTTCGCGTGCGCTCGAAGGCGCGTGAAACGGTCAGCACGAGCACCACTCCGAGCTTCCATCTGGAGCCGGAGAAGGTGGCTCGCGCCGTCGCCATGGCTGGCTGAGGCCGGTACGCCCCCCTACTTCTCCACCCGCTCGAAGATCATGCGCTGGCCCAGCGCCAGCTCGTTGGCGATGCGGTCCTCGCCCAGGATGACGTAGACCGTGCCCTTGTCGCGGCCGGCCGGGTAGACGATCACCCGCTCCCCCGACACCTCGTAGGTGACCTTGGTCGCCTCGCCGCCGGCGATCATGCTGTCGGACCGGAACTCGATCGTCTGGTCCTTCATCAGCATGCCCAGCCCCTCCGACAGGGGGTTGCCCTTCTCCGGCACCATCCTCCAGGTGCCGATCAGCGGGTTGCCGCCGCCGTCGCAGGCGGCGAGCAGCAGGCCGAACAGGGTCAGGGCGAGGGGAGCAAGGCGGCGCACGGGCGGGGCTCCGGTCGGCTGCGGCCCACGGGGTCGGGGCGGAGTGGCCGCACCTTAGCGGAGGCCGTTGAGCAGGCAAAGCCGGCGATTGACCGGACCCCGCCCCAAGCCGCAGGCTGCGCCCCATGTCGAAGACCACGCCCAACCCCGCCCGCGACGGCAGCATCGTCATCCTGACCGGCGCCGGCATCAGCCGGGAATCCGGGTTGCACACCTTCCGTGACGCCGACGGCATCTGGGCCACGGTGCGGATCGAGGATGTGGCGACACCGGAGGCCTTCGCCCGTGACCCGGACCGGGTGCACGCCTTCTACAACGCCCGGCGGCGCGGCCTGCTGGACCCGGCCATCCAGCCGAACGCGGCGCACTTCGCACTCGCCCGGCTGGAGGCGGAATGGCCGGGCGAGGTGCTGCTGGTGACCCAGAACATCGACGACCTGCACGGGCGGGCGGGCAGCCGGAACCTGATCCACATGCATGGGGAGCTGCTGAAGGTCCGCTGCGGCGCCTGCGAGGGGGTGTCGGAGCACCGCGCCGACCTGGGCCGTGCCGACGCCTGCCCGGACTGCGGCCATGTGGGCGCCATGCGGCCGCACGTGGTCTGGTTCGGGGAGATGCCGCTGGAGATGGCGCGCATCTACGACGCCCTGGCGCGCTGCGACCTGTTCGTCTCAATCGGCACGTCGGGAAACGTCTATCCGGCGGCGGGCTTCGTGGCGGAGGCTCGGAGCCATAGCGCCCGCACGCTGGAGCTGAACCTGGAGCCGTCGGTCGGGGCCAGCCTGTTCGACGACGCCCGGCTGGGCCCGGCGACGGTGGTCGTGCCCGCCTGGGTGGAGGCGCTGCTGGCCGGGGCGGGGACGGCGGCATGAGGCGGACGCCCGCCCCGCTGGTGCTGGTGACCAACCCGGCGACCGGCCACCATCTGGGGGAGTATCTGCGCCGCCACGCCCCGCGCACGCCGGTCGCCCGCAGCGAGGACGTGGCCGTGCTGGACCGGCTGTGCGGGCCGGGCACCCTGCTGATCGCCTTCTGCACGGCCACGCTGATCCCGGCGCGGATCCTGAACCGGCTGGGGCGGCCCGCCTACAACTTCCACCCCGGCCCCCCGAACCATCCGGGCGTGCGGCCGGAGGCCTTCGCCCTCTACAACGGGGATACGGTGTTCGGCGCCACCGCCCACGAGATGGCGCCCAAGGTCGACAGCGGGCCGATCGTGGGCGTGGAGATGTTCGAGGTCCCGCCGCATCTGGACCAGCGCGGGCTGGGCGAAATGGCCTTCGGGGCGACGGTGCGGCTGTTCGTGCGCCTGTCGCCGGCCATGCTGGCGGGGCGGCCGCTGCCGCACCTGGACGTCGCCTGGGCGCCGCGCCCCTGGACCTTCGCCGATTACCGGGATTTGCGCACCATCCCGCCGGGGGCGTCGGCGGACGAGGTCGCCCGGCGCCTGCGCTGCACCCACGCCGACCCCGAACGCCCGGCGATCCTGCACACCGGCGACGGGGCCTACAGGCTGTGGCCGGTGTGAACGCGGGCGGTTCCGGGCCAATGAATCACGGACTCGGATCACGGCCCTGGGGATCACGGCCCTGGGGATCACGGCCCTGGGATCACGGCCCTGGGATCACGGATGAACACGGATGCCTGCTGGCGCGGGCTCGCGGATTGACACGGACGGGGCGTTTCGCGGCGAAGCCGCAGACAAACCAATTCGTGGCCATTCGTTGTATTCGATCCATTCGTGTTCCGATTTCCGGGCGGAATCGGCCTCGGGAACACGAATGAAACGAATGATGCACGAATGGACACGAAGGGAATGCTCGCCGCTGCGCGGCGGGGCCGCCCCTGCAGTCCGCATCGAAATCCGCGTCATCCGCGGGCCCGCGAAGCGGGCATCCGTGACATCCGTGTCCCTTGGCGAAACACTGGCCACAGGGCGGGACCCCGCCATCGGGCACGGAAACCCTCTGTGAACCTCTGTGCCCTCCGCGGTCTCCGCGGTTCACGGGGTGTAAGGGTTCTTCACCACAGAGACCGCAGAGACCGCAGAGGGACACGGAGGGAAAGGACTGCGGCTTCGCCGCGAAGAGCCCCATCCGATTCAATCCGTGAGCCCGCGTCAGCGGGCATCCGTGTCCATCCGTGATCCCCAGGGCCGTGATCTTCGGCCGTGCACCAGCCACGGGGCGGGGCCCCGCCATCGGGCACGGACACCCGCGGACAGCGTCGCCCTCACTCCTCCTCGTCCGCCTGGGCCTCCAGGGCTTCCATGTCCTCGTCGGAGAAGCCGAAATGGTGGCCGATCTCGTGGATCAGGACGTGGCGGACGATGTGGGTCAGGTCCTCCCCCGTCTCGCACCAGTAGTCCAGGATGGGGCGGCGGTAGAGGAAGATCAGCTCGGGCTCCGGGTGCGGGCTGGTCACGCTCTGGAACGGCATGCCGATGCCCCGGTAGAGGCCCAGCAGGTCGAACGGGCTTTCCAGGTTCATCTCCCGCTCGGTGTCCTCGTCGGGGAAGTCCTCGATCTGGATGACGACGTTGGCGACATGCCGGCGCAGCTCGTCCGGGATGGTGTCGAAGGCGCGGGCGGCGATCGTCTCCATCTCCGTCAGGGTCGGGGCGTTGGTGAAGCGGCGCAGCGACGCCATGCCTGTCCTCGTGCTAAACGGTCCTGCGACCGGAACCTGCATCATATGGGGAGATTTACCATGGCTGCGAAACTGGCGGGGAGCGAACGCGCGGCGGCGCTGGCCGGGCTTCCCGGCTGGAGCGAGGTGGAGGGCCGCGACGCCATCCGGAAGAGCTTCCGGTTCGCCGACTTCAACGCGGCCTTCGGCTTCATGGCGCGGGTGGCCCTTCTGGCCGAGAAGATGGACCACCATCCGGAATGGTTCAACGTCTACAACCGCGTGGACGTGACCCTCGCCACCCATGACGCGGGCGGGGTGACGGAGCTGGACGTCCGGATGGCGCGGTTTATGGACCAGGTGGCGGGTGGTTGAGCGCGGCCGCGCGGCTACGCCTGGTCCTCGTTCCAGCCGAACACATCCTCCACGCCGACGCCGAACAGCCGCGCGATGCGGAAGGCGCTCTCCAGGCTTGGGGAATAGCGGCCCTGTTCGATGGCGATGACCGTCTGCCGGGTGACCCCGATCGCGTCGCCCAGGGCGGCCTGGCTCATCTGGCCGTGCCGCTCCCGGAACTCGCGCACGCGGTTGGTGATGGGCAGCCCCTTGGCGCCCATCACAGGCTCCGGCGCAGCAGCGTGATCCGGAAGGCATACTCCGCGATCTGGGCCAGGATCAGGCTCCCCATCACCATGTGGAAGAGCAGAACGCCGTCCTCGTGGTAGAAGAAGTGGAGGAGGGAGGTCACCACCCCGATCCCCAGCACGACGCCTGACCAGTTGCCCGCCCGGTCGACCAGGGGCCGTTCCCGTTCGTCGGCCGGAGCCTCGGCCTCCTTGGGCGAGCGCACGGCCAACACGGTCTGCGCGATGATCGACGCGATCACGACGACCACCGTGAAGGTGACGGACATGCCGATCGGCGGGGCCGACCAGCCGAGTTCGCTGGACGCCGACAGAACCCTCACGAGGTAGTTGAGACCGGCGATCAGCATGATGGCACCCATGACCCACGCCGACTTCTCCCTGAACGACACCGCAACCTCCTATGTCAAAGATTTTTGACATAGGTAACCGGCGCCGCCCGTCATGTCAAAAATTTTTTACATGGCAGGCGCATCACGGCGCGTCACCTCGCCTCAGGCCGCCGCCATCCGGCCCCGCGCCCGCGCGGCCCCGTGGGCCAGCAGGTCGTCCAGCGCCTCGGCCTCGGCCGCGAACAGGGGCGCGTGGCGTGCGGCGTCGGCCGTGGCCTTCAGGATCAGCCCCGCCAGCGCCGCCCGCGCGTCGTCCCAGGAGATGCCGCCCAGGAAGCGCAGGCGCAGCGTCTCCACCTTGACGGGGTCGGCGACCAGGGCGGCCAGCGCGAAGATGACGCTGCGCGTCGGGTCCTTCGGCTCACCGGGGCCGCCGCCCTCGTCCGGCAGGGCCGCCACGAAGGCCTCCACCTCCGCCTTGGAGGGGAACAGGGGCAGGGCCGCGAGGGAGGCCGCCCGCCCGG
>JAJUIU010000062.1 GCA_029267445.1 Rhodospirillaceae bacterium | reverse complement strand
GGCCGGCCACCGCCCGTTCCAGCCCGCCGGCGAAGCGCGCCAGCGTGATGTCCAGCCCCAGCACCGCCCAGATGCGCCCGTCCAGGTCCAGGATCGGCTCGGCATAGGTGATCCCCTCCTCGCCGGAGGAGGCGAAGCGGTAGGGTGCGGTCCAATAGGCACCCTGCCGCGTCATGGCGCCCGTGTACCAGGGCCGCGTGCGCGGATCGTAGCCGGAGGCGTCGGGGATCGGCGACCAGCGGGTGCTCTCCCGGGTGCGGATGCTCCAGGCGGCCGTGCCCGCCTCCGGGTCGATCTCCCGCCGCACCCCGTCCCCGGCGGCCCACGCCTCCGCCTCGGTCGCCAGCGCGCCGGGCAGCAGCTCGGTGAACTGCCAGAACCCGCCGTCGCCGAATCCCACGAACAGGCCGGTCAGCTCCTGCCCGTTCAGCACCGGCCCCGCCGCGACGGAGAAGAACACCCGCCGCGCCAGCGGCCGGGGCAGCTGGTCCAGTTCGGCGCGCTCCAGCAGCACCGGCACGATCCGCGCCTCGTTGAAGAAGGCGGAGATCTCGCGGGCCACCGTGTCGGCCTCCAGCGCCACCACCGGCTCGGCCCCCGCCAGCAGGCCGGCGCGCTCCTTCAGATAGACGAAGACGGCCGCACCCAGGCTCAGCGCGATCGCGACCCCGGCGGCCAGGACGGTCCGCCCCAACGATGTCAGCACGCGGCCCCCGTCGCCCGCTTCCCCCATATGAGCATAGGCCGATGCTACGCAGGGTTTGACCTATCCTTTCGGATACAATCGGCCGTCGCAACGCCGCGTCGGTGCCCGGCCGGCGCCCACCTTGCCCGCCCGCGCGGCCTCCGCTACGAAGGCCGGGCCATGCCCGCCGCCGACTCCCGGGACGCCGATCCGTCCGCCATCCCCGACGCGCTCGCCGCCGAAGGCCCGCTGGCCGTCTACCGCGCCCGGCGCGGCACCGGCGCGCTGAAGCACGACCCCAGCCAGGAGCTTGCGGCGGAGAAGCTGCAAAGCCTGTGGCGCGCGCTCGCCGGCTACCGCCCTTCCATGGGCCATGTCGGCTGGCGCGCCCGTTTCGGCCTCGCCCGCCGGCCCGACCCGGCGCCTGAGGGGCTGTACATCTACGGCGACGTCGGCCGGGGCAAGTCCATGCTGATGGACCTGTTCTTCGCCACGGCCCGGGTGGACCGCAAGCGCCGCGTCCATTTCCACGCTTTCATGATCGAGGTGCAGCAGCGCCTGCACCGCCTGCGCCAGTCGGGCGACGGTGCCGCCGACGACACGATCTCGGCGCTGGCCCGCGACATCGCGGCCGACGCCTGGCTGCTCTGCTTCGATGAGTTCCATGTGGTGAACGTGGCCGACGCCATGATCCTGGGCCGCCTGTTCACCGCCTTGTTCGAGCTTGGGGTGGTGGTGGTGGCCACGTCCAACTGGCCGCCCGACGACCTCTACAAGGACGGGCTGAACCGTCCGCTCTTCCTGCCCTTCATCGCCCTGCTGAAGGAGCGGCTGGACGTGCTGCACCTCGCCGGCCCGACCGATTACCGCCTCGCCCGGCTGCGGGGGGCCAAGGTCTACCATTGGCCCCTGGGCCGGGCCGCCAGCCAGGCCCTGGCCGACACCTTCCGCGACCTGACCGACGGTGCCGAGCCGGGGCCCGAGCGCCTGAACGTCCAGGGCCGGGAGGTGGAGGTCGCCCGCGCCGCGCGCGGCGTCGCCTGGTTCCAGTTCGAGGAGCTGTGCGCCCGGCCCCTGGGTGCTGCCGACTACCTCGCCATCGCCACCCGCTTCCACACGGTGCTGATCGACGGGGTGCCCAAGCTGGACGCCGACCGGCGCAACGAGGCCAAGCGCTTCATGACCCTGATCGACGCCCTCTACGAGCACAAGGTCAACGCCGTCCTCGCCGCCGAGGCCCCGCCCGAACGCCTCCACCCCGAAGGCGCCCACGCCTTCGAATTCCAACGCACCGTCAGCCGCCTGACCGAGATGCAGGCCGAGGACTACCTGGCGGCGGCGCATTTGACGTGAGCCGGTCCCCGCAAACTTCCCTCTCCCAGAGGGAGGGTGCTTTTGGTGAGGTCACATAACCCTTCCCTCTCCCAGGGGGAGAAAAGCCCTCCGTATCGCCGCCTTACGCTCCCCCCCCCCCGGTAAAAATGCCGTCCGTCGCGGCACAAACCCTGCCCTCCCCCGGGGGTTGTGGGTGGGCCCCACGCCGACTGGCTTGGGTGGGTGAGGGGGTACGGTCCTGCCAAATGGCCTTGAACTGACTGCTGGAGAAGGAAAGGCCACACCGTAACCCCTCTCCCTCCCACCGCTGCGCGGCGGGCCCCTCCCTCCCCCTCGGGGGGAGGGAAGATACACGCCGGCCCAACCCCCACGCGATCCCCGCCGTTCCCCGCGCACGGTGCGCGCTCACCCCCCCAAATCGTGATTCCCGCGAAAGCGGGAACCCATGCCGGGGACGGTGCGCCAAGTGGCAGGATGGGTTCCCGCTTTCGCGGGAATGACGGGTCGGGGAGATGCGAGCAGCCTCCGCAGGAGGAGAATTCAGGCCGCCGCCCGGCCGTCGCCCGTGATCAGCAGGTCCGCCGGGATGCCAAAGCGCTGGCGCAGGCGGCGCACCATGGTCATGCTGAGGCCCGTCTTCCCGCGCATCACATCGCTGACCCGGCTCGCCCCGCCCAGCAGCGGCACCAGGTCCGCCCGCGTCAGCCCGTGCTGGTCCATCAGATAGGTCAGCAGCTCCGGCACGCTCGGCGCCGCCTGGGGCCAGAGCCGCCGTTCGTAATCCTCGATCAGCCGCGCTTGCGCCCGCAGTCGGGCGCCGTCGGCGGGGTCGTCGGACCCCATCAGCCGATCCACCAGCGCCATCGCCTCGGCATGGTCGGCCTCGTTCTCGACGATGATCAGCTCGGCCCTCATCACACGGTCTCCCAGAGCATGGTCTGCAGGCCGTCTCGGAACTACGCCAATGCAACCAAGACTCGTTTATAATTGGCGATGAATGCATCAAACGTGCTAAGCTCCAGATTCCATACGCAATAATCAGACAAACGTCTCTTCGCCATGCCGATCTTCGAAACCTACTCAATGCGCTTGCGTCGGCAATCAGGCATGGAACAAAATGAAGTATTTCGCTATGAGAATCCATCCAAGAAGCTTCGCAATCAGATTTGCCAGATTTGTGACGAAGCTCTAGGCATATATGGCCCCCCAGGAGCCTATGAAATCCCCGACTCAAATCAACTATGGGAATATGCCGTAAAAACGATAAGAAAAGAATTGGGCGTATTCCAGCTTTCTAATGCGAATGGTGATTTGCGGCGCGAGTTGTTCGAATACATTCTAAATGCCAACGGCTTAGAATTTATCGATGCATTAGAAATCATCTGCATTACGATTATGGGAGCTGCTCGCGTTCTGAAGCCATTTGAACGGCGAGAATGTGGTATCTTAAATGATTCCGGGGTCTCAATAGACGAGATCAATGAAAGGATGCGCGCCGACGGCTTTGGATTTGAGTTTGCACCACCTCACATGATAAGAGTTGATAGTAAGTATGTTCATGCGCAAGCGGTGGTGCCCGCCCTAAAGTTGTTGTCTCTGTCGGATTTTGAAGGTGCTAATGAAGAGTTCCATAGGGCTTTCCAGCACTACAAAGACGGACACTACGGCGAAGCAATTGTAAATGCGAATAATGCATTCGAAAGTACAATGAAGACGATATGTAAACTGTGTAAATGGGAATATCCAGCTGGAGCAAGCGCAGCAAATCTTATTTCAATCATTAGGAATAACGGCCTCATAGAAGATTACATTGGGGCCTCTCTAGAGCAATTCTCGGCTCTTATGAAGAGCGGCCTCCCGAAATTGAGGAACGAGGGGGGTGCGCATGGGCAAGGTCCGGAGAGAAAGGATACCCCCGACTTTCTGGCTTCATACGCTCTCAATCTTGCGGCTACGAAAATGTTGTTCTTGTTGAGTGCGTACCAGAAGCGACGCAAACGGTGATGAGGCACCTTCGGCCAAAGCCCACCCCCTTGCCCTCCGTTACACTATAACGTATCCACCCCGGCGGACCCCACTCCTCCCGCCGGTGCCCGCCATGAAACTCCGCAGCCTCGCCCTCGCCGCCACCGCCCTGGCCGTCCTCGCCGCATCCCCCGTCCAGGCGAAGGAGACCACCGCGGCACGGCTGTTCATCGCGGACCGGGAGGCGCCAACGCTCACCGTGGTGGACCTCCAGGCGGGCGCCGTCGAGACCAAGATCGAGATGCCGGCCCCGGCGGGCTACCTGCTGCCGGGGCCGGGCCAGCGCGACCTGTTCGCCGTGCATGGTGCGGCCGGGTCCGTGTCCCTGGTGGATACCGGCATCGCGCTGGAGGATCACGGCGACCATGCGGACCTGACGGTGGAAACCCCCGCCGTCTGGCCCGCCATCGCGGAAGGTCCGCGCCCCAGCCACACCCTGGCCAAGGACGGCACCGTGGCCGTCTTCCTGGACGGCACGGGGGAGGCGCTGTTGATTCCGGCGGCGGAGCTTCCGGCCCTCGCATCACCGCCCGTCCGGGTCGCCAGCGGCCTGCCCCACCATGGCGTGGCGGTGCCCGTGGGCGAAAACGTCCTGATCTCCATCGCCGAACCGCAGGGGGAGCGGAACGTGCCCGTGGGCCTCGCCCTGAAGTCCCGCGACGGCGCGGAGAAGGCCGTGTTCCGCGACTGCCCCCGCCTGCATGGGGAGGCCGCGATCGGCCCCACGGTGATCGCCGGCTGCCAGGACGGGGTACTGGCCGTCACAGTGGCGAAGGACGGCACCGCCACCGCCCGCAAGCTGCCCTACCCCAAGGACGCCGGGGACGGCCCCAACAATAACGCCCGTGTGTGGACCCTCGACCCCGTGCCCGGCATGACGGCGGCCATGGGGGAGGGCGGGCGCGACGCCCTGTTCCTGGTCGATCCGGCGGGGGGTGAGATCAGCCGCGTCGCCCTGCCCGGTGCCCGCGTCCACGCCATCCCGGACCCGGAGGTCTTCGCCCACGCCCTGGTGCTGACGGCGGACGGCACGCTGCACCGCGTCTCCCTGCTCGACGGCAGCGTGGCCGCCAGCGCCCCGGTCACCGGCCCGGTCGACCTCGCCACCCGTGGCGGCCCGCCCCGCCCGGTGGTGGCCGCCACCGTCGGCCATGTCGCCGTGCTCGACCCCCTGCGCAGGGAGGTCGTGCGGCTGGACGCGAAGACCCTGAAGGAAACCGGCCGCATTCCGCTGGACGGCGCGCCCCACCGCATGATGGCCGCCGGCGGCCGCGGCACGGTGCATTGAGCGGCCTGGAAAATAGTCCTAACTTCCGCTAAACTCCCACCCCGGCGGCCCCGCCGCCCGGCTCTTGGGACATGTGAAGAACCACCGCACCGGCCGCGCCACGGCCTCGCCCTTCGACAAGCTCAGGGTGAGGCCGAATGATGCGGCTGCCGCCTTCACGTGACGTGCACCGCTCGTCCAATAGCCCTCACCCTGAGCCTGTCGAAGGGCGAGGGCGAATGCACCCCCGCCCCAGTAGCCCTCACCCTGAGCTTGTCGTCGCTTTAGCGGACGCCTAAGGCGACTAGGGCGAGGGCGCAAGCGCGTCAGGCCCCAAACCGCCTCCCCTGCGCAAGCAGGGGTCCACAGTTCTTTTGTTCAGGCGCGGGCGGAACCGAAGAACCGTGGGTCCCTGCTTCCGCAGGGAAGACGGTTTCAGGAGGCACGACACCCCCCCGCCCGATCGCGATAGGTCACCTTTGTCACCTTAGAGGGCTAAGCCCCTGGAATCGCTCACAACCCATGTCACCTTTGATGTCACCTTTGTCACCTTTGATGTCACCTTTGTCACCTTAGATGTCACCTTTGACACCTTTGGCCCCCTTTGCGGGGCACCCCTTCCCGGATCATCCGCGCCCCGGCCCCGTTCCCCATCGACCGTCACGGACGCCACCCGAAGGGGACCCCATGCCACGCGACATGACCAGGGCCGCGCTGATCGCCGACCTGTCGGACCTGCTGCAGCTCGACTGCGACGCGCTGGGCAACTACCGCCTCGCCATCGGCCTGCTGCGCGACCCGCGCCACCGCCGCACCCTGTCCGCCTTCCTGGCCGATCACGAACGGCATGTGGACGAGCTGACCCGGCTGATCCGCGCCCTGGGCGGCGTGCCGGTGCCGCTGCCGCACATGCCGTCGGGCCTGCTGAAGCTGGGGTTCCAGGCCGCCTCCGCCATCGGGGACGACCGGCTGGTCCTGCTCGCCTTCCGGGGCAACGAGCGGCAGGTGCGCGACCGCTACGCCCGCGCCGCCGCCGCCGGGTATCCGCCGCCGGTGGACGCGCTGGTCCAGGCCAACGCGGCGGACGAGGCCCGGCATTTCGACTGGGTCACCCGCGTGCTGGAGGGGCGCGGCCTGGGCGAGGGCACGCCGCTGGGCGGCGGCATGGCCGCCATCTCCCAGCTCCATGCCGGCACGGCCGACCTGCTGGAGGATGCGGGCCGCAGCGGCCTGCGCTCCGCCTACCGGCTGTTGCGCCCCGCCGGCTGACCTATGCGCCCGCGCAGCTTTCGTCGCCGCCCGCCGCATATTATCTTTCGGGGTGGTCCGAAGGGCGGGGGTGGTGCCGGCGATGTTGGGCAAGCTGATGAACATGCTCGGCGGGGGCGGCAGCGTCACCGCCAACCTGCCGGAACTGCGCGCCTTCCTGGAGCCGCGCTGGCGCAAGCTGCGCCCCCGGGACGAGACCTCGCCGATCCCGAGCGAGGGGATGTCCCGCCCCACCGCCATGTTCCTCTACACGGTGCTGAACAAGGGGGGCGGGACCGACTGGACGATCGAGGGCGGCTACTGCGCCGTGCAGTGGAGCGAGACCTACGAGTACGAATGGCCCCGCCTGGGGGAGGCGCAGGACGCCAAGACCGGCCGCCGCTTCATGGACGCCTCCAAGACCGCCGGCCGGCGCTGGTGGCACGACGGCAAGCGGATGCTGGGCCAGCATGTCTGGCTCAGGTCGGGCAAGTCGGTGGTGGATCTGGCGGGCGACCAGTTCGGCTGGCCGGAGGTGTTCCACGGCCCCTTCAGCGAGGCGAAGTACAAGCGCTTCGACAAGCTGTCCGGCATGGGCACCGTGCTGGACACGCGGGAGGTGGCGCTGCGCTGGTTCAAGGAATGGGAATCGCGCTGACCGCCGCGAAGGCCCCCCCTGATCGCCCCTTGACCTTGACATGATGTCAAGGCCCATATGGTTCGGCAGTCCTAATGGGAAAGTCCGATCCATGACTGCTTCGACCCTTGTGAATCAAGCCGCTCCGGCCGACCGGCCGCCGCCGCCCACCTTTGATCTCGCCGTCTCCGGCATGACCTGCGCCTCCTGCGCCGGCCGGGTGGAACGGGCGATCAAGGCGGTACCCGGTGTCGCCGACGCCGCCGTCAACCTGTCGACGGAACGGGCCCGCGTCACCTTCGAACCCGGCCGCCGCGACAACGCGGCGGTGGTGCAGGCCGTGTCCGCCGCCGGCTACGAGCCAGTGCTGGAAACCCTCGACCTCGCCGTGGAGGGGATGACCTGCGCCTCCTGCGTCGGCCGGGTGGAAAAAGCGCTGCTGCGCGTCCCCGGCGTGGTCGCCGCCGACGTGAACCTGGCGACGGAGACGGCGCGGGTCACCGCCGCCGGCATCGCCCCCGCCGACCTCGTCCAGGCGGTGGAGGATGCAGGCTACACCGCGCGGCCCGTCTCGCCGGAGGCTCCGGCCGCCGTGCGCGACGCCGCGAAGGAGGCGGCGGCCCGGCGCGACGCCCGGCACGTCCTCCTCGCCATGGCGCTCTCCCTGCCGCTCGTCCTGCCGATGGTCCTGGGGCCGTTCGGCGTGGACGCCATGCTGCCCGGCTGGGTCCAGTTCGCCCTGGCCACGCCGGTGCAGTTCTGGCTCGGTTGGCGCTTCTACGCCGCAGGCTGGAAGGCCGTGCGGGCCGGTACCGGCAACATGGACCTGCTGGTGGCGCTGGGCACCTCGGCCGGCTGGGGCCTCAGCACCTGGATGCTGCTGACCGCGCACCCGGGGCACGACCCGCACCTCTACTACGAGGCCTCGGCCGTCATCATCAGCCTGGTGCTGCTCGGCAAATGGCTGGAGGCGCGGGCCAAGCGGCAGACCACGGCGGCGATCCGCGCCCTGATGGCGCTCCGCCCCGAACGCGCCCGCCTGCGCCGTCCCGACGGCACGGAGGCGGAGGTCGCGGCCGACGCCGTCCGCGTCGGCGACCGGGTCGTGGTGCGTCCGGGGGAGCGGGTGCCCGTCGACGGCCGGGTGCTGGAGGGCGCCTCCCACATCGACGAATCCCTGATCACCGGCGAAAGCCTGCCCGTGGGCAAGCATCCGGGCGATCCGGTCACTGGCGGCGCCATCAACGGCGACGGCCTGCTGCTGGTGGAGACCACGGCCACGGGGGCGGAAGGCACGCTCGCCCGCATCATCCGGCTGGTGGAGGACGCCCAGGCCGGCAAGGCTCCGATCCAGAAGCTGGTGGACAAGGTCAGCGCGATCTTCGTCCCGGTCGTGCTCGCCATCGCCGCCGTCACCTTCCTGGGCTGGCTGCTGGCCGGTGCGGCGGTGGAGACGGCGGTGGTGAACGCCGTGGCGGTGCTGGTCATCGCCTGCCCCTGCGCGCTGGGCCTCGCCACGCCGACGGCCGTCATGGCCGGCACCGGGGTGGCCGCCCGCGCCGGCATCTTGATCAAGGACGCGGAGGCGCTGGAACTGGCCCACCGGGTCGACACCGTCGCCTTCGACAAGACCGGCACCCTGACCGAAGGCCGCCCGTCGGTGGTCGCGGCCGAGCCGCACGGCCTGGACCGGGCGGAGTTCCTGCGCCTCGCCGCCAGCGTCCAGGCGGGCAGCGAACATCCGCTGGCCCGGGCCGTGATGGCGGCAGCGGAGGGGGCCGGCGTGTCGCCGCTCCCGGCGTCCGACATGCGGGCCGTTCCGGGCCGGGGTGTGGCCGCCACCATCGCCGGCCGCGCCCTGGTCCTGGGAAGCCGCCGCCTGATGGACGAGACGGGGGTGGATATCGGCCCCCTGGTTCAGGCGGCCGACCGCCTCGCCGCCGACGGGCGCACCGTCTCCTGGCTGGCGGACTCGGGCACGCGGGAGCTGCTGGGGCTGCTGGGCTTCGGCGACGCGGTGAAGGCGACGGCGGTCATGGCGGTGTCCCGCCTGCGGGACGCCGGGGTGCGCACGGTGATGCTAACCGGCGACAACGCCGGCAGCGCCCGCGCCGCCGCCTCCATGCTGGGCATCGACGAGGTGGTGGCCGAGGTGCTGCCGGAGGACAAGGCCAAGGCCGTCGCCGACCTCAGGACGGGCGGGCGCACGGTCGCCATGGTGGGCGACGGGGTGAACGACGCGCCGGCCCTGGCCGCCGCCGATGTCGGTGTGGCCATGTCTACCGGGACCGACGTCGCCATGCATGCGGCCGGCGTCACGCTGATGCGGGGCGATCCGCTGCTGGTGGCCGACGCCATCTCCGTGTCGCGGCGGACCTACGCGAAGATCCGGCAGAACCTGTTCTGGGCCTTCGCCTACAATGTGGTGGGCATCCCGCTGGCGGCCCTGGGGTTCCTCAGCCCGGTGGTGGCGGGGGCGGCCATGGCCTTCTCCAGCGTCAGCGTGGTGACCAACGCCTTGCTGCTGCGCCGCTGGCGTCCGGCGGCGGGGGGAGGGGCACGATGAACATCGGGCAGGCGGCGAAGGCGGCCGGCGTTTCGCAGCGCATGATCCGCCATTACGAGGGGATCGGCCTGATCCCCGCCCCGGTGCGGACGGAGGCCGGCTACCGGGTCTATTCGTCGGCCGACGTCCACACCCTGCGCTTCATCGGGCGGGCCCGCGACTTAGGCTTCCCGCTGGAGGACATCGAGGTGCTGGTCCGCCTCTGGCGCGACCGGTCGCGGGCCAGTGCCGAGGTCAAGGCCCTGGCGCTGGCCCACGTGAAGGGGCTGGAGCGCAAGATCGCGGAGCTCCAGGCGATGAAGCGGACGCTGGAACATCTGGCCGCCACCTGCCATGGCGACGACCGGCCCGACTGCCCGATCCTGGAGGGCCTGTCGACCGGGCCGGACGGGCCGGCCGCGATCAAACCCGCGAACAGGAGAACGGTGGGAGGGGGGCGATGAGCGCGTTGAAGGACTTCGTGGATCGGGAACTGGGCGTCTTCCGCCGCGCCCGCGCCCTGGGCCGGCCGGAGGAGGCCTGGACCGCGCTGGAGCGGGCGCACATCCTCTCGCAGCCCGACGCCTGGCTGCACACCCGCGTGCATCTCTCCATGCTGGGCTACGGGCTGGAGTGCCGGGAGTGGGACGAGGTCGCGGGGCAGGTCGTGCGCACGGCGGTGGCCGGGATCGGCTCGCTCCTGGGCAAGGCGCCCGTCGGGAATACCGGCCGCTCGAACGTGCCCATCATGCGGCCGATGCCGATCCCGCCGGATCTGGCCGAACTGCTGGAGCGGGCGGGGGCGGTCAGTACCGGGCGAACACCGTCGGCCGGCCAGGTCCGAACAGAATGACCTCGAACGGCTCCTTCACCCCGGTCTCCATGCCGGGGGAGCCTTGCGGCATGCCGGGCACCGCGAGGCCGCGCGCCGTCGGCCGCTCCGCCAGCAGCCGCTTCACCGCGTCCGCCGGCACATGGCCCTCCAGCGCGTATCCGTCGACCAGGGCCGTGTGGCACGACATCAGGTCCATCGGCACGCCAAGCTTCGCCTTGATCCCGTTGATGGCCGCGATCTCCGTCACGCTCACATCGAACCCGGCCGCCCGCATATGGTCGGCCCAGGCGTCGCAGCAGCCGCAGCCGGGCGACTTCCAGACCTGCACGGCGGGAAGCCCGGCGGCGGCACCGCCCGGAAAGGCGGCGGACACGGTGCCGGCCGCGATCCCGCCGATAGACAGTCCCAGGAATGCGCGACGGTTCATCTCCAGACCCTTCGTCCAGCATGGTTGCCGAGCATGCCAGTTGGGCGCGGTCGCGACCAGATCAAGGGCCGGCGGGGCTTGCCGCCGCACGGGCCGCCCGCCGCGCGGCGGGCGCTGACGCGGATGCGGTCCGGCACGTGAGGGCCAGGATGCCGGCCGCCCTGGCCGGTGCTGCGCTGTGGTCGGCGGCCGCCTGGGGCGGGGGGCGACGGGCCTCGTCGATGTGAAGCCGATGGCCGCCGCCGGCCTCGTGGCGCAAGCCGAGACAAACCTCAGCAACATCCTGTGCGACGGCGGAAGGCCAGATCCGCATTTTGGGGCATCGGGTCGACTGTTCCGAATCGCGGAACGGTCAGTCGCCCGCGCTCATCCTTATTCCGGATCGGACAAAACCCATTTCGACGTCATCCGCCCGCGCAGCGCGGGCGCCAAGCTGGAGCGAACCGATGCCCACCGCCACGCCCATTCCCGGCAAGACGCTTCTGTCCCCTGGCAACCACACCCTGATCATGATCGACCACCAGTCGCAGATGGCGTTTGCGACCAAGTCGATCGACCCGGTCAGCTTGCGCAACAACGCCGCCCTGGTCGCCAAGGCGGCCGCCGGCTTCAAGGTCTCCACCATCCTGACCACCGTGGCGGAGAAGACCTTCTCCGGCCCGATCTTCAGCGAGATCAAGGACGCCTTCCCCGGTGCCGAGATCGTCGACCGCACCACCATGAACACGTGGGAGGACGAGCGCATCGCCCCGCTGGTGAACGCGCACGGCAAGTCGAAGATCGTGCTGGCCGGCCTGTGGACCAGCGTCTGCATCGTCGGCCCGGCGCTGTCGGCCCTCGACCAGGGCTTCGAGGTCTATGTCATCGCCGACGCCTGCGGCGACGTCTCGGACGAGGCGCACGAGCGCGCCATGGACCGCATGGTCCAGGCCGGCGCCCGCCCGATGACCAGCCTTCAGTACCTGCTGGAGCTGCAGCGCGACTGGGCGCGGGGCGACACCTACGACATGACCACCGGCATCGCCAAGGTGCATGGCGGCGGCTACGGCCTCGGCATCATCTACGCCAAGACCATGTTCGGCGCGTCCGAGGGACACTGAGTCCCCCGGAGCCGGCGGGGGCCGGGCCCGACCCGCGCCGTCCGGCCCCCGTCCACCCGAGTTCCAGCGTTGCCTTCCGCCCGTCCGCACAGCAGGGGGTGAAACCGTGACGACCCTTTCCCGCCGCCATGCCCTCGCGCTGACCGCCGGGGCGCTCTCCCTCTCCGCGTTGCCGGCCGCGACGGCCCGCGCCGCCGCCCCCGCCATCCGGGTGGGGGAGATCGGCCTCAGCTTCCACCAGGTCGCCGCCGCCGTCGTGCTGGAGGTGCTGGAACGGCTGGGCCACGACACCGCCGTGTCGGCCGCCGCCCATGACGAGATGTTCCGGCGCCTCGCGGCGGGGGAGGTGGACATGCTGGCGGTGGCGTGGCTCCCCGGCGCCCACGGCCACCTGTTCAAGGCGAACACGGAATCCGTGGAGCGTCTCGGCACGCTCTACAGCGACGCGAAGCTCTACTGGGCGGTTCCGGACTATGTCCCGGCCGCCGCCGTCGCCAGCATCGCCGATCTGACCAAGCCGGACGTCGCGGCGAAGATGGACAGGCTGATCCGCTCCATCGGCCCCAGCGCCGGCCTGTCCGTCCGCTCCGGCCGGGCGATGGAGCTGTATGGCCTGCCCGCCGCCGGCTACCGGCTGGAGACGGGCGACGCCGCCGGCTGGATCGCCAACTACCGCGCGGCGGCGGCGGAGAAGCGCTGGATGGTGATGCCGCTCTGGCGCCCGCAATTCCTGAACGCGACGGAGCGCTTCCGCGTGCTGGACGACCCGAAGGAGGCCTTCCCGCCGGCCGA
The DNA here is from genome assembly GCA_029267445.1 of Rhodospirillaceae bacterium. GTDB lineage: Bacteria > Pseudomonadota > Alphaproteobacteria > Azospirillales > Azospirillaceae > JAJUIU01. The sequence goes on along the minus strand of JAJUIU010000062.1, from coordinate 13,807 downwards.
CGAGGCGGTGCTGGTCGTCTCCAAGACGGCGCTGGCCGCCCTGCCGCCCCGGACGGTGGCGGCCCTGCGGCGGCTCGACGTCGGGCTGGACGGCATCAGCGCCATGGACAAGGCGGTGAACGTCGACAAGCGCACCCCGCGCGAGGCCGCCCGCGCCTGGATGGCGGAGAACGCCGCCAAGGTGGACGGCTGGCTCGCCGTCTGACCGGCAGCCTTGGAGGGGGGCAAGCACCATGACCGATCTCACCCGCCGCCGTGTGGTCCAAGCCGGGGCGGCGGGTGCGCTCGCCGCCCTCTCCCTCCGCCCCGCATCCGCCCAGACTGCCGCCCAGACCACTGGTGAGGACCGCCGCCCCATGCCCGACCTGATCCTGCGCAACGGCCGCATCGCCACGCTGAACCCCCAGGCCCCCGCCGCCACCGCCGTCGCGATATCCGACGGGATGTTCCAGGCGGTCGGCGACGACCGGGAGATCATGGCCTTGGCCGGTCCGGAGACGGAGGTGATCGACCTTGGCGGGCGCACCGTCATCCCCGGCCTGAACGACAGCCACACCCACCTGATCCGGGGCGGGCTCAACTACAACATGGAGCTGCGCTGGGACGGGGTGCCGAGCCTCGCCGACGCGCTGCGCATGCTGAAGGAGCAGGCGCAGCGGACCCCGGCCCCCCAATGGGTCCGCGTGGTCGGCGGCTTCACCGAGCATCAGTTCGCCGAGAAGCGCCTGCCCACGCTGGCGGAGATCAACGCGGCGGCACCCGACACGCCGGTCTTCATCCTGCACCTCTACGACCGGGCGCTCCTGAACCGGGCGGCCCTGCGCGCCGTCGGCTACACCAAGGACACGCCGAACCCGCCCGGTGGGGTGATCGAGCGCGACGCGGCGGGCGAGCCGACGGGCCTGCTGGTGGCGAAGCCCAACGCCCTGATCCTCTACGCCACGCTGGCCAAGGGCCCGAAGCTGCCGCCGGAATACGCGCTCAATTCCACCCGCCACTACATGCGGGAGCTGAACCGGCTGGGGATCACCTCCGTCATCGACGCGGGCGGCGGCTTCCAGAACTATCCGGACGACTACGCCATCATCGAACAGCTCCACCGCGAGGGGCAGCTCACCGTCCGCATCGCCTACAACCTGTTCACCCAGAACAAGGGCAGGGAGCTGGAGGACTTCCAGCGCTGGACCGGAATGGTGAAGCCCGGCCAGGGCGACGGCATGTACCGGCACAACGGGGCGGGGGAGATGCTGGTCTTCTCCGCCGCCGACTTCGAGGACTTCAAGGAGCCGCGCCCCGACCTCGCCGCCAGCCTTGAGGACGAGCTCTACGCCGTGGCCCGCCATCTGGTGGAGAACCGCTGGCCCTTCCGCATCCACGGCACCTATGACGAGAGCATCACCCGCTTCCTCGACGCCTTCGAGCGGGTGGACCGGGAGGTGCCGTTCGACGGGCTGCACTGGATCATCGACCACGCGGAGACCGTCAGCCCCCGCTCCATCGAACGCATCCGGGCGCTGGGCGGCGGCATCGCCATCCAGCACCGCATGGCCTACCAGGGGGAGGATTTCGTCGCCCGCTACGGCGCCCGTGCGGCGGAGGCGACGCCGCCCGTGGCCCGCATGCTGGAGATGGGCGTGCCCGTGGGGGCGGGCACCGACGCCACCCGGGTGGCCAGCTACAATCCCTGGGTGGCGCTCTACTGGCTGACCAGCGGGAAGACCGTCGGCGGGCAACGCCTCTACACGGACGCCAACCGGCTGGACCGGACCACCGCACTCCGGCTGTGGACGGAGGGGTCGGCCTGGTTCTCCACCGAGGACGGGCGCAAGGGCCGCATCCAGGCGGGGCAGTACGCCGACCTCGCCGTGCTGTCGGCGGACTACTTCTCCGTGGCCGAAGACGCGATCAAGGACATCACCGCCGTGATGACCGTGGTCGACGGCAAGGTCGTGCACGGGGCGGGGGAGTTCCGCCGCCGGGCCCCCGACCTGCCGCCGCCGATGCCGGACTGGTCGCCGGTGCTGCGCTACGGGGGCTACCAGCACGCCGCCACAGCACCCGCCCAGCGCGCCGCCACCGACCTGCACGCCCGCGCCTGCGCCGACGGCTGCGCCCATGGCTGCGGCGTCCACGGCCACGCCCACCAGGGCGCCTGGCTGGCGGCCGTCCCGGCGGGCGACCTCAAGAGCTTCTGGGGTGCCTTGGGCTGCTCCTGTTTCGCGTTCTGAGGCGGACCTGCGATGCGACACGGCACCTCCCCAACCCTCACCCTGAGCTTGTCGAAGGGGGAGGGCGCGGCCATCGGCTTGAGACGGCGCCGATCCGTCCAGTCCCAGTGCCGCCTTCCCTGCGAAAGCAGGGACCCACAGTTCTTTGGTTCCGCCATCACGCCGACGAAGAACCGTGGACCCCTGCTTTCGCAGGGGAGGCGGGGCTCGACCGGGTTGAACCCCCCATGACCGCCACCGCCGCCGCGACCGCCACGCCCGAACCGGCCGCGAAGCCCGCCGCACCCGGCGCGTGGACGCCGTTGAAGCGGCCGGTGTTCCGGGCGCTGTGGATCGCCACGCTGATCTCCAACATCGGCACCTGGATGCACGATGTCGGGGCCGCCTGGATGATGACCACGCTGTCGCCCAGCCCGCTGATGGTGGCGCTGGTGCAGGCGGCGACGACCCTGCCGGTGTTCCTGCTGGCGCTGCCGTCCGGCGTGCTGGCCGACATCTTCGACCGGCGCAGGTTCCTGCTGTGGGCGCAGATCTTCGGCACGGTCGCCACGGCCGGCCTCGCGCTCGCGGCCCTGTTCGGCATGGTGACACCGGCGGTGCTGCTGGTCTTCACCTTCCTGATCGGCATCTCGGCCGCCGCCTCGGCCCCCGCCTTCCAGGCCATTGTGCCGGAGCTGGTGCCGAAGGAGGAGCTGCCGCCCGCCGTGGCGCTCAACAGCCTGTCCATCAATGTCAGCCGCGCCGTCGGCCCGGCGCTGGGCGGGCTGATCGTGGCGGCGACCGGGCCTGCCGCCGTTTTCGCGCTGAACGCGCTCAGCTTCGTCGCCGTCATCGCCGTGGTCTGGACCTGGAAGCGGGAGGCGAAGCCGTCCAGGCTCCCGCGCGAGCATTTCCTGGGCGCCATGCGCACCGGCCTGCGCTATGTGCGCGAGGCGCCGGATTTCCGCCGGGTGCTGGTGCGGGCCCTTGGCTTCTTCCTGTTCGCCAGCGCGGTCTGGGCGCTGCTGCCGGTGGTGGCGCGCGAACGGCTGGGGCTGGACGCCACCGGGTATGGCGTGCTGCTGGCCGTGCTGGGGGCGGGGGCCGTGTCCGGCGCCCTGGTGCTGCCCACGCTGCGCCGGTCCGTGTCCAACAACACCCTGTCCATCGCCGCCACCGTGCTGTTCGCCGGCGTGGCCGCCACCCTGGCGCTGGCCCGCGATCCGCTGCTGGCGGGGGCCGCCCTGGCGGTGGCCGGCGCCTGCTGGATCACGGTGCTGTCCAGCTTCCACGTGGCGGCGCAGACGGCGCTGCCCGGCTGGGTCAAGGCGCGCGGCCTGTCGGTGTTCCTGGTGGTCTTCTTCGGCTCCATGGCGGCGGGCAGCGCGCTCTGGGGCTGGACGGCGACCGGCTTCGGCATTCCGGTCGCCCTGCTGGCGGCGGGTGCGGGCCAGCTCCTGGGCCTTGTCGTCGCACCCTGGAATCCGCTGCGCCCGGCCGACGCCGGGGACCACGCCCCCAGCGCCCACTGGCCGCAGCCGCTGGTGCACGCCGAACCCGACCTCGATCGCGGGCCCGTGCTGGTGACCGTGGACTACGCGGTCCCGGCCGCCAACACGGCCCCCTTCCTCGCCGCCATGACGGACCTCAGGCGCAGCCGCCTGCGCGGCGGGGCGCTGACCTGGGCGGTCTATGAGGACGCGGCCCGGCCCGGCCGCTGGATCGAGACCTTCGTCACCGAAAGCTGGGTCGAGCATCTGCGCCAGCACGACCGCGTCACCCAGGCCGACAAGGCCCTGCAGGACCGCGTCCGCGCCCTGTGCGCGCCGGGTTCGGCGCCCCGGGTGGACCATTTCCTCGGCCCCGCCGCAACGCCGGACGCGCCGCCGGCGCCGCCACACGACCATGCTTCCGGAGCCTCCCCATGAAGATCGCCCTGGGCCTTCTGCTCTGCCTCCTGATCGGCGTGGGCTGCCGTCTCGCCGGCATCCCGCTGCCGGCCCCGCCTGTGCTGGTCGGCGCCCTGCTGGTGGTGGCGATGACGCTTGGCTATGTCATCGTGGACCGCTGGATCGCCACCCATCCGGCCAGGCACAAGGCCGACTGCGGCGGGCCCTCCGGCGCCACGTCAGGCGCCTCCGCCGGAGCCCTTACCGCCGCGAAGGAGGCCTGAGCCATGGCCGCAGCCCTGATCGGCCTGCTGGTCGCCTTCCTGATCGGCGCGGCCTGCCGCTGGTTCGACATCCCGGCACCCGCGCCGCCAAAGATCGTCGGCGCGCTGCTGGTGGTCGCCATGACAGTCGGCTTCGTCGGCACCGACTGGCTGCTCGCCCGGATCGCGGGCTGAGGGACGGAATGGCTGCACCGCTCCACCTTGACGGGTCCGGCGACCCGGCCGATGTTCGGGCGGAAGGGGTGCCCATGCCGCAGTCCGAACACGCGCCGACGCGGGAAGCCGCCGATCCGGCCGCCCGCCGGGTGCTGGTGGCCGACGACCACGCCATCTTCCGCAGGGGCCTCGCCGCCCTGATCGAGGATGGCGGTGAGTTCACCGTCGTCGGGCAGGCCGCCGACGGGGCGGAGGCGGTGCGCCTGCATGGCGAGCTGAGACCCGACCTCACGCTGTTGGACCTGCGCATGCCGGTGATGGAGGGGGTGGAGGCCGTGCGCCGCATCCGCGCGGCCGCGCCGGAGGCCCGCATCGTCATCCTGACCACCTTCGACACGGACGAGGACATCGAGCGCGCGCTGAAGGCGGGCGCCAAGGCGTACCTGCTGAAGGACGTGGGGGAGGAGGAGCTGCTCGGCTGCCTGCGCGCGGTCGCCGCCGGGCGCACCTACGTGCCGCCGACCGTGGCGGCCAAGCTGGCGGAGCGGCTGACCCAGGTGCAGCTCACCCAGCGCGAGCACGCGGTCCTGAAGCTGATGGCGGAGGGGCTGCCCAACAAGGCCATCGCCGACCGGCTGGAGATCAGCGACGCCACGGTGAAGGTCCACATCACCAACCTGTTCCAGAAGCTGCAGGTCGCCAGCCGGACGGAGGCCATCGCCGTCGGCGCGCGGCGTGGCCTCGTCCGCGTCGGCTGACGGTCGGGCGCCGGCGGACCCGTGCCGGGGCGACGCGGGCCGGCCGGGGGCCACCCGCCCTGCGGACCCTCGACAAAAGTCGTAGACGCTGATCGGACCTTTCGACGGGCAAACTGTCGTCGATTCGTGCCGCCATCGACCCGGACATCCGCCCGATATGATCGGGCGCCGCCGATATCCATACTTGCTGATGGACGAAGGGCGTTCCGGCATCGATCCCGGTCAAGGCCGGAGCGCGCGCAGCACGGATGGAGGGCGGTCGATGGGCATGGCGACGCGTGACTTCCGGACCTATCCCGGGTTCAGGCCCTGGCCTGGGCTTCCACCGGTTCCGGGGCGGATGGACGGGGTGGATGTGACGGCGCCGACGCTGGCCGCCGGCGCGCCGCTGGAACCGGCCCCCGGGGGCGGGCTGCGGATCGCGGTCAACCTCGACAACCGGGTCGTCGCCAGGGCGCGTCCGCTGGCGCCGGGCCTCGATCTGCGCCGCCATGACGCCGTCCTGCTGACGCCCGGGTGCCCGGCCCTGCGCCTCGCCCGGGACACGCGCCTGCTGCTGCTGACGCCGTCCGCCCAGATCCTGGCCGAGCTGCCCCTGCTGGCGGACGCGGCCAGGGACGGCGGGCCGACGCCGCTGCCGGGCGACAGTCTGTTGGGCGACCTCGCCCAGGCGCTGCGGATCGAGCTGGGCCGCAGCGACGACGCCACGGTGCTCGCCCTGATGGCCCGCGCCCTGCTGGCCCATGTCGAGCGGCGGCTTCGCGGCGGCGGCGGCCGGGCCGAGGGCGGGCGCGCCACCCGGCTGCAGGACTACAAGATCCGCCGGGTGCAGGACTTCGTCGACGCCAACCTGACGGAGGCGATCAGCCTGGACCAGCTCGCCGAGGTCGCCTGCATGAGCCGGTACCATTTCGCCCGCGCCTTCAAGGAGGCGACCGGCTGGACTCCCCACGCCTTCGTCATGCGGCGGCGGATCGAGCATTGCCAGACCCTGCTGCGGACGAGCGCCATCGGGCTGGCGGAGGTCGCGGTGCTCAGCGGCTTCGCCAACCAGTCGCACATGTCCACCTGCTTCCGCCGCCTGCTGGGCACGACTCCCGCCCGCTACCGGCAGGAGGCGACGGACGGTGTCTGGCGGCCGAACGTGCTGGGTCCGGGCCTGCCCCGGATGGTCGGTCCGGTCCCGCCGGCCGTCGCCCTGACGGGCGGTGAACTCGTCCCCGCCTGAGCGCCCGCGCGCTTCGGCGGGAACGGGACGGGGCCGGGGGGAGTTGTCAGTCCGTCGCGAGACGGAGCCAGACCATGACCGCCCAAAGTCCGGCCGACGGCTGGTCCCTGCCGCGCGCCAGCGTCGCCGACACGCTCGCCGCCGTGGCCGAGGTGATCCTGCCGACGGTGTCGAAGGGCGTCATCGTCCGCCGTCCCCGCGTGGTCGGCATGGCCGAGACGCTGGGGCTGGACCGGCGCGGCGTCCGCCGGATGCAGGCGTTGCGCGACCGTTACGGCGACGGGCCGCTGATGCTGCGCATCCCCGGCAAGGCGATCGCCCTGCTGCTCCACCCCCGCCATGTCCGCCGGGTGCTGGCGGAGACGCCGGAGCCCTTCTCGCCCGCGAGCGCTGAGAAGGTGGCCGCCCTGGCGCACCTGGAACCCAAGGCCTCCCTCATCTCCGAGGGGGCGGACCGGGCCGTCCGCCGCCGCTTCAACGAGGAGGCGCTGGACACGCCCCGCGCCGTCCACCCGCTGGCCGACGCCTTCCTCGCCGTCATCGCGGAGGAAATGGAGACACTGCTGCGGGGCGCCCTGCTCCAGGGCGGGCGGCTCTCCTGGGACGACTTCATCGCCGCCTGGTACCGCATGGTCCGCCGCGTGGTGCTTGGCGGCGCCGCGCGGGACGACAACGACCTGACGGACATGCTGGCCCGGCTGCGGTCGGCCGGGAACTGGGCGTTCCTGCATCCGGGGAATCCGGACCTGCTCGCCCGCTTCCACGACCGGGTGGACCGTTACCTGCGCGACGCGGCCCCCGGCAGCCTCGCCGCCCGCATCGCCGGGCTGGACGTCAAGGGCGACACGGCCCCGTCGCATCAGGTGGCGCACTGGCTGTTCGCCTTCGACCCCGGCGGCATGGCGACGTTCCGGGCGCTGGCGCTGCTGGCCGCCTTCCCGGAGGCGGCCGAGCGCGGTAGGGAGGAGGCGGTTGCGGCGGGGGAGGCGGCGGCACTCGGGGGGGACGGGACCGGCCGGGCGGAGCTGCCCTTCCTGCGCGCCGCCATCCTGGAATCGCTGCGGCTCTGGCCGACCACGCCCGCCATCCTGCGGGAGACGCGCGGTGTCACCCGGTGGGAGAACGGCACCTTGCCGACCGGCACCACCGTCGCCATCTTCGCCAACTTCTTCCACCGCGACGACCGGGTGCTGCCCTTCGCCGACCGTTTCCACCCGGACCTCTGGATGCCCGGTGCCGCCCGGAACGACTGGCCCTTCGTCCCCTTCAGCGACGGTCCCGGCATCTGTCCGGCGCACCATCTGGTGCCCATGCTGGGCGGGGCCGTGCTGGCCGCCATCCTGCGCACGGCGCGGCCCTACCTCCAGGATCCGACCCGGCTCGATCCCGGCCGGCCGCTGCCGGGAACGCTCGACAATTACAGCCTCGCCTTCCGGCTGGTATCCTGAGCGGATCGTGCTAAGCTGTTGAAATCACGCCTGTCGGCCGCCGTCGTTGACAGGCGTTTTCTCCGGGCTATTTAATGACTGACCAGTCAGTCATTAAATCAGGGGCGCGACATGGCGGTCCGTGGCAGACCCAGGAAGGTGCGGGGGTCGGATATCCTGGCGGCGGCGCTGGAGACCTTCCGGGAGAAGGGCTACGCCGGCACGCGGATGGATGATATCGCGGCCAGGGCCGGCGTGTCCAAGGGTACGCTCTACCTCCACCACCCCTCCAAGGAGGCGGTGTTCGAGGCGCTGGTGCGGGAGAATCTGGTGCCCAGCCTCGCCGTGGCGGAGGCGATGGTCGCCGCCAGCGCCGACAAGCCGGCCGAAATCCAGCTGATGGCCATCCTGCTGATCCTGCAGGACGTGCTGTCCGATCCGCGACGGGTGGCCATCCCCCGCCTCGTCCTGGCGGAGGCGGGCAACTTCCCCGACCTCGCCCGCCTCTACCGGACCGAGGTGGTGGAGCGGGGCCTCGGCCTCCTCGCCGGCATCCTGCGGCGCGGCCTGGAGCGGGGGGAACTCCGGCCGCTCGACCCCGACCAGACGGCCCGGCTGTTCATGGCGCCCGTCCTGATGGCCGCCGTCTGGCAGACCACCTTCGCGCCCATCGAGGCGGAGGAGCACCGCTTCGATCCGGCGGCCTTCCTCCAGCATCACGCCGACCTGTTCCTGCGCGCCATCCGGGCGCCGCGTCCGGCCACCCCGATGCCGCCCCCCGCCAAGGCAGCCACGCCATGATCCGCCCGATGCGGGATGCCGCCTTGGCCCCGTCGCTGACACGCGGCCGGCGGATTCCGGACCGGATGGGCTAACCCTTCCGGGTCTGCAAAAGCTTCACAACCCTGTCAAACCCTTGCAACGCAACTGCGAAAGGGTCGCGTGCCCGTCCGGGCATCCGCTTCCCATCGCAGACGCAGGTATGACGTCCATGTCGCAGTCGGCACGCCTCAAGCTCGTCCTGGCGCTCGGCGCCGCCAGCATCGCCTTCACTGGCCCCGCGTCCGCCCAGCGGATCGAGGAGATCATCGTCACCGCGCAGAAGCGCGAGCAGAGCGCGCAGGACGTGCCCATCGCGCTGACCGCCTACACCGGCGAGTTCCTGCGGGATTTCGGCCTGCGGGAGCTGGACGAGGTGTCGGAGTTCGTGCCCGGCCTCCAGGTGCAGCTGCAAAGCCCGAACAACCCGGGTCTGGTGGTGCGCGGCATCACCTCGGACAGCGGGTCCGCCCAGCAGGAGGCGCGGGTGTCGCTGTTCGTGGACGGCGTGGCCGCGAGCCGCGCCCGTGGCGCCATCGTCGAGCTCTACGACATCGAGCGGATCGAGGTGCTGAAGGGCCCGCAGGGCACGCTGTTCGGCCGCGGCGCCCAGATCGGCGCCGTCAGCATCGTGACGAACAAGCCGGACCTGGAGAAGTTCGGCCTTTCCGGCCGGGTGGGTATCGGCAACGACGCCGCCCGCGAGTACGAGGCGGCGGTGAACGTGCCGGTGGCCGACACGGCCGCCGTGCGTCTGGCCGGCATCTACCGCAAGCGCGACGGCTACATCGACAACATCGCCGGCGGCGAGGCCCTGAACGGGCCGGAGGTGACGGCGCTGCGCGGTTCCGTCCGGTTCGAGCCGTCCGACGTCTTCGCCCTGACCGCGATCGTGAACTTCCAGGAGGACGACTACACCGGCACCTCCTTCAAGAGCCGGCGTTTCGCCCCGCAGGGCGGCGACACCAGCCCCTTCACCGCCGCCCAGCTCAATCGGGGCGAGGCACTGGGGGTGGAGCGCGACCTGTTCAACGTCACCGTCCAGGGCGAGTGGACCCTGTCGGACAGCCTCAGCCTCACCGCCATCACCGGCTACCGCGAATTCAACAGCTTCGAGGAGTTCGACGCCGACGGCACCCAGGCCTTCGCGCTGGAGTTCGCCGAGGACGCCCAGGGCGAGCAGTGGAGCCAGGAGTTCCGCCTGAACTTCTCCGCCGGCGACCGCTTCGAGGGCTTCGCGGGCGTGTCCTGGTTCCAGGAGGAGGGGTTCCAGCGGGTGCCGTTCCAGACGAACGAGCGCACCTTGCTGACCCTGCTGAACCCGGCCGCCGGGCCGCTGATCCTGCCGAACGGGCAGCCCAACGCGCTGGTGCCGTCGGTCTCCGGCCTGCCGCTACGCACGCTGGCGCGGGCGGAGTTCACGAACTCCGGCGAGAACACGGCCTACGAGGCCTTCGCCGACGGCACCTTCCGCCTGACGCCGCAGCTCTCCATCACCGCCGGCATCCGCTTCACCTATGAGGAGCAGGAGTCGGGCTTCCAGCAGAGCGTGGACCAGACGCCCAGCCTGACGGCCAACGTCTTTCCGAACCGGCCGTTCCGGTCGCTTTCGGACGAGTTCGAGAGCGTGGTCGGCCGCGTGGTCGCCACGTACGAGCCGACGGACGCCAGCCTGTTCTACGCCAGCGTCTCCAAGGGCCGACGCCCGGCCATCGTCAATGTCGGCGCCAACGTGTCCAACGTCTTGGACGCCGAGGAGGTCTGGAGCTACGAGGCGGGCGGCAAGGTCGGCCTGCTGGAGAACCGGCTGCAGCTCGAGGGTGCGGTCTTCCTCTACGACTACTCCAACTTCCAGACCTCGGTCATCGTGCCGAACAACCCGGTGGCCCAGGCCATCGACGGCGGCGAGGCCGATGCGGCGGGCTTCGAGCTGGCGGCGACGGCGCAGCTGACGGACTGGGCGCTGGCCTTCGCCACCTACGGCTATATCAGCGCGGAGTTCGCCGACACCGACGAGAACGGCAACCGCCAGATCTTCGCCGGCAACACCTTCCGCCTGACGCCGGAGCATTCGGCCTCCGCCGGCATGCGCTTCGACGCGCCGCTGTCGGACACGCTGGAGGCCTTCTTCGCGCCAACCTTCACCTGGAAGTCCCGCGTCTTCTTCGAGGACGCGAACCAGCCGGGCGTGGAAGAGGGCGGATACGGCCTGCTGAACCTGCGCGGCGGCGTGCAGGCGGCCAGCGGCGCCTGGGCGCTCACGGCCTATGTGACCAACGCGCTCGACCGGGAATACCTGATCGACGCGGGCAACACCGGCGGCCTGTTCGGCATCCCGACCTTCATCGCCGGCCCGCCGCGCTACTACGGCGTCGAGGCCAGCTTCCGCTTCTGATCCGTCACCGCCGCCACGCGGCCGGGAGGACATCATGCGCGCATCCGAAAGGGCCCCGGGCGACCGGGGCCTCAGCCGCCGCCGTCTGCTGGAGGGGCTGATCGCCGCCGGTGCGGTGACCGTGGTCGCGGCCGGAGCGCCCGTCGCCCCGCTGCTGCGCCCCGCCTTCGCCGCCGGCCGCTACGCCTTCCCGCAGGGGCTGGCGTCGGCGGACCCGGCGCCGGATGGCGTGGTGCTGTGGACGCGGGTGGAGGGGCCGGGGGACGGGCCGGGGGTGGGGGATGTGCCCCTGACCCTCCAGGTCGCGGAGACGCCGGACTTCGCCCGGGTGGTGGTGGAGCGCACGGTCACCGCCCCCGCCGCCTTCGATCGCACGGTGCGGGCGGTGGTGACCGGGCTGAAGCCGGATACGGTCTACCACTACCGCTTCCTGGCGCCGGACGGGACGACGCCGGAGTTCACCGGCCGCACCCGCACGGCCCCGGCGCCGGACGCGGACCGGACGGTGCGCCTCGCCTTCGTCTCCTGCCAGAGCTACGAGGACGGGTACTACGGCGCCTACCGCCGGCTGATGGCGCTGGACCGGGAAACGCCGGTCGATTTCGTCCTGCATCTGGGCGACCAGATCTACGAGACGGCGGGCTATGGCAAGGTGCGCAGCACGCTGCCGCTGCCCAGCGGCGGGCGGAAGATCCGCCCCAACGCGGAGACGAGCCCCGTCCAGGCCGACAGCCTGGAGGATTTCCGCCACATCTACCGCGCCTACCTGTCCGACCGGGACTACCGGGAGGCGCGGGCCCTGTTCCCCTTCGTCTCCATCTGGGACGACCACGAATTCTCCAACGACAGCTGGCAGTCGGTCGCCACATACACGCCGGAGGGCCGGTCGGCGGCGGCGCTGAAGGTGGCCGCGAACCAGGCCTGGTTCGAATACATCCCCGCCCGCCTGGACGCGGACTTCAGGCCCGCGACCGTGGGGGACGGGGCGGCCACCACGGCGCCGACGCGGGCCGACGGCCTGGCCGACGATCCGGACAACCTCAAGGCGCTCGCCACCCTGACGGTCTGGCGCGGGCTGCGCTTCGGCCGGCATGTGGACCTGATCCTGACCGACACGCGCAGCTACCGCACCGACCACGCGGTGCCGGACGACCTCGCCCGGGCCCTGTCCGGCACCCAGACCTACCTGCTGCCGCAGGCGGTGGTGAAGCTGCTGGACGCTGGCCGAGCGGCGAACGGGGGCAACCCGCCGCCGACCCTGACGCTGGGCGACAAGCAGGTGCCGAACCCGCGCAAGGACTCCCCGCCGGGCACACTGCTGGGGCCGGAGCAGAAGCGCTGGCTGAAGGACCGGCTGAAGGGCAGCACCGCCACCTGGAAGATCTGGGCCAACTCCGTGCCGCTGCTGCCCATGCGCCTCGACCTGCACAAGGTCGATCCCAAGGCGGCGCTGACGGTGCTGACGGCCGACGCGTGGGACGGCTACCAGCACGAGCGCAACGAGCTGGCGGGCTTCATCGCGGATGAGGGGATCGCCAACGTGGTCAGCCTGTCCGGCGACCACCATCAGCACATGGCCGGGCTGGTCCACGCCGACCACGACGCGGCGGAGCCGGTGGCCGTGGCGGCGGAGTTCAGCGTCACCGGCATCAGCTCCAGCCCCGTCTTCCGGGGCTTCGTCAACGCGCTGAAGCCGGACAGCCCGCTGCGCCCGCTGGTGACGTTCGACGGTGCCGCCCTGGGCCTGCCCGCCGGCACGGCGGTGGAGAACCTGAACCTGACCTTCCTGGGCGGCGCCCTGGCGGCGGCCACGGCCGCGAAGACCGGCAGCCTCGCGGAGGCGGAGAAGGTCCGCGACGCCGCGCACAACGGCCACCTGCGCTATTCCGACACCAACGCCAACGGTTTCGGCCTGATCACGGTCGGGGCCGACGGGGCGGTGGCGGAGCTGGTGACCACGGCACCCGCCCTGCGGGACTATGGGCCGGAGGGGGCGCCCATCATCCGGCGCGCCCGCTTCCGGCTGGCGTGCTGGGCGAAGGGCGGGCGGCCGGTGCTGCCGCCGCCGGAGTTCGAGGGGGAGAAGCCGTTCCCCTTCGTCTGAGGGCCGGCACTTCAGGGTTTGCGCATGTGGGAACCGGCCGGGGTGGGGGCGGTTGGCGGAACGATGGTCCCGTCGACACCCCGGAGGTCCCGCCCATGCCCCGCCCGCACGCGCAACGCCTGCACAGCACCCTCGCCGCCGTCCTGCTGCTGACGGCGGCACCCGCCGCCCTCGCCCAGGACGATGCCCGCACCATCGACGCCAAGGCGGGCGAGATCCGGGTGGAGACCGTGGCGGAGGGGCTGGCCAAGCCCTGGGGCATGGCCTTCCTGCCGGACGGCCGCATGCTGGTGACGGAGAAGGGCGGCGACATGCGGATCGTCGCCAAGGACGGCAGCCTGTCCGACCCGCTGAAGGGCGTGCCGGAGGTCTTCTCCGACGACCAGGGCGGGCTGCTCGACGTGACGCTGCATCCCGACTTCGCCAGCAACAACCGGCTCTATTTCACCTTCTCCGAGCCCGGGGATGGCGGGGCCGGCACGGCGGTCGCACGCGCAAGACTGGTCCGCGACGGAGCCACGGCCGCCCTCGAAGAGGTCG